>CAXUMK010000004.1:56127-68244 GCA_964251885.1 uncultured Segetibacter sp.
AAAAGCCGGCTGGCAGGTAAGTGTATTAGAAAAGCATGCAATCCCCGGCGGGCGGGCAAGAAAGCTTGAAGCAGAAGGTTTTACTTTTGATATGGGCCCAAGCTGGTATTGGATGCCCGATGTGTTTGATCGTTTCTTCAATCAGTTTGGTTACGATGTTGCTGATTTTTATAGTCTTACCCGCTTACATCCTTCTTACAGGGTTTACTGGCCCGAAGGCCCGGTTGACATTCCCGCAGATTACAATGCATTGCAACAATTGTTTGAAAGTATAGAGACGGGCAGTTCAAAACAATTAGATAATTTTTTAAAGGAAGCTGAATATAAATATAAAACAGGTATGCAAAAACTTGTTTTAAAGCCAGGATTGTCTGTTGGTGAATTTTTAGATTGGGAGGTGATAAAGGGAGTTTTTAAGCTGGATATATTCAATTCGATGAAAACGCATGTGTCGCGTTTTTTCAAGAATGATAAGCTAAAAGAACTAATGGAGTTTCCGGTATTGTTTCTGGGCGCTTTGCCCCAAAACACGCCGGCCTTGTATAGCCTGATGAATTATGCAGATATAAAAGGAGGCACCTGGTTTCCAAAAGGTGGAATGTATAGTGTGGTTGAAGGCATGCATAAGCTGGCAAACGAATTAGGCGTTCATTTCTTCTTCAATCATAATGTAACGGAACTAACCATTTCAAATGACTTAGTCGAAAAGGTTGTAACCTCTGCAGGCACCTTCGAACCAGATGTAGTTATTGGCAGCGCTGACTATCATTTTATCGAAACAAAGCTTTTACAATCAAAGTATAGAAGTTATTCAGACAAATATTGGGAAAGCCGGTTAATGGCGCCGGGTTGTTTGATATATTATGTCGGCATCAATAAAAAGCTTGAAAATGTGCAGCACCACAACCTGTTTTTTGATGCTCCTTTTGCAGCCCATGCCAAACAAATCTATACTACAAAAGAGTGGCCTGATGAACCATTGTTTTATGTAAGCATAACGACTGTTTCAGATCAGTTGCTGGCACCTGAAGGATGTGAAAACCTATTTTTCCTCGTTCCTGTAGCTCCCGGGCTCGAAAATGATAATGAGTCTTTGCGTGAACATTATTTTACAAAAATTGTTTCAAGATTTGAGAAGCATATTAAACAAAGCATTACAGGCAGTATTATTTATAAGAAAACGTATGCTCATTCCGATTTTGTAAATGATTATAATTCCTTTAAGGGCAATGCTTACGGTTTGGCAAATACGCTGCTGCAAACAGCTATTTTAAAACCATCTTTAAAAAGTAAAAAGGTAAAAAACTTATACTATACCGGCCAGTTAACAGTGCCGGGACCGGGAGTTCCGCCTTCATTAATAAGCGGTGAAGTAGTAGCAAAGCAGGTATTAAAGGATTTTAAAAACAAATGATTAGAAATTAATGTTGAAATTACACGTTATAATCTTATGAAACCTTAGGCAATGATCCACCTATATCACCAAGTAAGTCAGCAGTGCAGTAAAATAACTACCCAAAAGTATAGTACGTCTTTTTCGTCTGCTATTAAATTACTGCATAAAGATTTGCGTGCACCTGTCTATAACATT
This sequence comes from uncultured Segetibacter sp., assembly GCA_964251885.1. Taxonomy (GTDB): domain Bacteria; phylum Bacteroidota; class Bacteroidia; order Chitinophagales; family Chitinophagaceae; genus Segetibacter. The sequence goes on from CAXUMK010000004.1 coordinate 57,719, forward strand.
TATGGCTTTGTTCGTTTTGCCGACGAGATCGTTGATACATTTCATGGTTATAACCAAAGCGCTTTATTAAGCCAGTTTAAAACACAAGCTTACGATGCTATTACAACAGGCATTAGCCTCAACCCTATCTTACATAGCTTTCAGATAACTGTAAATGAATATAAGATCGACCCCGGTTTAATTGATGCTTTTTTTAACAGCATGCAGCAGGATTTATATAAGCTCGAATACGATAAGCAGACATACAACGAATACATTTACGGAAGCGCCGAAGTAGTCGGGCTAATGTGCCTGCAGATTTTTTGCGAAGGTGATGCACAAACATTTCAATCATTAAAGCCTTATGCACAAAGCCTGGGTGCAGCTTTTCAAAAAGTAAATTTTTTAAGGGATATAAAATCAGATACACAAACACTTGAGAGAATGTATTTTCCCGGATGTAATTTTTTAAATTTCACCGAAACTGAAAAGCAGCAAATTGAAGCCGACATTCAAAATGATTTTCAGCATGCATATAAGGGAATTGTAAAATTGCCGGTAAAAGCACGTTTTGGGGTATACGTTGCTTACAAGTACTACATCTCGTTATTCAATAAAATAAGAAAGGTAAAGGCAAAACGAATGATGGAAGAACGAATAAGAATTCCTAACTATGGTAAAGCAATGATACTCGCCAAAGCAGGTGTTAGACGTCAATTTAATATACTATAGCTTTCCCTTATTTTTTACCGCATGGAAGAAGTGATTTTAGTAAACGGCAACGATGAGCAGGTGGGAAGCATGGAAAAAATGGAAGCGCACCGAAAGGGTACTTTACACCGTGCTTTCAGTGTTTTTATTTTTAATGGCCGCAACGAAATGCTGCTGCAGCAAAGAGCGAAAACAAAGTATCACAGCGGCGGCCTTTGGACCAATGCGTGCTGCAGTCATCCCCGGCCTGGCGAAGAGACCAAAGCTGCTGCTGTGCGAAGATTGAAAGAGGAACTTGGCTTTACTGCGCCTGTTACAAAAATTTTTGATTTTCGTTATAACGCCTCATTCGAAAATGGATTGACCGAACACGAGTTCGATCACGTATATGCAGGCACTTATGCAGGTAAAATAATTCACAATCCTGCCGAGGTGCAGGATTACTGTTATAAAACAATGGAAGAAATTGCTGCAAACATACAATCGCATCCTCATAAATACACAGCCTGGTTTTGCATTGCCTTTCCTAAAGTAGCGGAATGGTTAGAGAGCAAAGAAGTTTCTTTTGGGTAACAGGCATTAGAATAAAAATGAAACATTGTTGTGTCACTCCCTTGTACCTTATTTTCTTTATTCTGCTTTTTTCCAACCGCTATATCTGTAGCAACCGTAAGCCTTTTATAAAGTTCCTATCGATGATGTTTCCTCCGGCGGCTTTCTCCTTGACAGTACCAAAACCGATATGGCTATCCATCCTAACCAAAACAAGTAGATACCAAGATGAAAACGTTCGCCTAACCAGCGATGAGATAGTGTATGGCGAAAGTCGGAATAAGAAAAATACAATCCTGCAACAGCAACTAACAACATACATACCTGCAGCAGGTTTGATGCTGTCTTACCCGCTCTTTTATCAAATGCCGATTGAAGAACGAAAAGGATAAACCAAACTATAAAAACCAGTAAAGCGCCTTTCCACCAGCTTTTAAGAAACTGGTATTGGGTGTAAAACAAACTAATGCCGGCTCTGCCAACAAAAGAAATGGATGATAATAAGTACCCGGCAATTAAAGAAAATAAAGCGAGTGCAACGACAACAATTGAATTTCGTTTCACAAAAGCGGTTTTAAAGCAGCAAGATAAAGTTCATTAATTCAACTTACAAGCGATATTGGTTTTTGTCTGGACCAAAGTTATACTTACCGTCCAGACAAGTTTCCGTTAACGGGACAAGTAGTGCATTACCCAATATGGAACAAAATGTTGAAGTGTGATCCTTTTCTTTCCTTCCACTGGAAGAAAAGAAAACGACAAATCCATGATTGCAACAATGAGAAATAGTAGCAATACCGCCCGGCTCATAAAAATTCATTACACTTTTTTAATGCACCAGCAATGCAAATATGATAAAGCGGTAATGCAAAAAGCCCGGGTTATATCGAAAGACTAAAATTTGCAGCGGTATCTGCAGAAATTATATAAAATCAGCATGAATTTCACAGTGTGTTATTGTTAGAGTCGCACTATTAAAGTACCTTCACCTTCATTAACAAAATTATACATCAGAACCGGCAAAAAGGGTTCATGTACCATCTAAAACAAAACAATGGGCAAATCGCAGGAAACATTTAACAAAAAAGAAAAAGAAAAAAAGCGTTTACAAAAAAGACAGGAAAAGCAGGAAAAAAAAGAAGAGCGTCAATCTAATGCCAGGAATGGAAACAATTTAGAAAACATGCTTGCTTACCTGGATGAAAACGGTAACATTACGAATACGCCGCCTGATCCGCGTAAAAAGAAAATCATTAACGTAGAAGACATACAGATAGGTGTAGCAAAGCAGGAGCCTGCTGACGAAGCTGAAGTGCTGAGAAGTGGTGTGGTAACTATGTTTAATGAATCGAAAGGATACGGGTTTATTAAAGACAGCAAAACAAATGAAAGTCTGTTTGTACACATTAACTCATTAGCTGACAGAGTGAGAGAGAATGACAAAGTAACTTTTGAAGTCGAAATGACCCACAAAGGAAAAAATGCAGTGGATGTGAAAAAGATCGTGTAGGTCAATTGGATTACAAGCACGTCAAGGATTGTACTGAATGAAAGCTTTGTAAAGTTGAAATGAAAGTCTGTCAATGCGTTACAATTTTAGCAACATATCTCTGATGCGACGTTGTCGCAATATCTCTTTAGGAAATTTGAACTATGCTGCCATGCTTTGATATTTATCACCGGCAGCAACTGAGGCAGAGAGCATCCTAAGTATACATCTGCCTCAAAATTTTCTGACCTTCCTTCTGGTGTTTAATTCTTTTCTCCATTTTATCCAGCGTTTATAGAAACGCTAGATAAGCCCTCGTACTCCTGTGGCGAACAAGGAGCTTACTTATCACAGACCAACATATACTTTCAGCATATTTTCTTCCGCCAGGTTTATTAAATAATACTTTAGCAAAGCGGGTATCTTCCGTTGATACTATTATTAGCTGTTGTGCATTTTCTGCAGTCATTCTTCACGCAAACGTCTGGTTGTTATAACAAAACAGAGGGTTAGCGTTTTCTAAGTCTTTCTCAATTTACCCTTTTCTTCCTCCTGTCTCACCAGGTAATTTATGATTGTTTCCTGAGCCTTCAACCAGACTGACTTTTACAAAAGACTTAGCAGGCGAATTATGTCATCAATAAATTTAAAAAAAAATAAACTAAGGAAACTTGTTTTGAAAAAAAAGTTTCCTTAGTTTTGCCTTCGTTATTATGGAAGTAAGAGAAAGAATATTAGTTAAGGCGCATGAACTATTTAACCGTTTTGGTTTCAGAAGAGTTACCATGGATGAAATCGCTTTGAAAACCGGGATGAGTAAAAAAACAATCTATCAGTCTTTTGAAAACAAAGACGAGATAGTAAATGCGGTGGTGGAAGATCAGATCAATAAAAATTGCGAAATTTTCGAAAAGCACACTACTGATGCAGAGAACGCTGTTCATGAAATTTTTTTGAATACTGAAACATTACAAGAAAGGCTGGGCGAAATGAATCCGACCGTTTTTGAAGATCTTGAGAAATATTTTCCTGCTGTTTTTGTAAAAATGTTTCAGCACAAAAACGAGTATTTATCTAAAAAGGTTAAAGACAACCTTGTCAATGGTATTAAGGAAGGATATTACAGAAAGGAACTAAATGTTGACATTATTACCAAACTAAGAATTGAAACGGTTTTTCTTCCTTTCAGGCAAGAAATATTCCCTTTTCAAAAATTTAGTCTCCCGGAGGTTCAAAAGGAAATAATTGAGCATTATTTATACGGGCTTTGTACACCTGAAGGTCAGAAACTGATTATGAAATACGAAAAACAAAGAATAAAAAACTAATGATATGAGTAAACAGGTATTATCAAAATGGATGTTTACCTTTTTGTTGTGGTTACTTGCAAGCAATGCTTTTTCTCAGAAACGGTATGAGCTTACGGTAAAAGAAGCTGTTGAACTGGCTTTTAAAAATGTAACAGACGTAAAAAATGCTGAACTTGATTATCGCATTCAGGATGCACAAAACAAAGAAATAACGGGGCAGGCGCTTCCGCAGGTTTCGGGTACGGCATCTTTGAGCCGTTACCTGCAGTTGCCCAAAATTCTTTTCCCTGATGCTTCGCAGGCTGGCATTTACAATGTATTGATAAATGAAGGTTTGCTGCCACAAAGCACAAAAATTCCTACGCCCGAACTGCAGGCCATTAGTTTCTTTCAACCCTGGAATGTAAGCATTGGCGCAACTCTTTCACAGTTACTCTTTCAGCCCGATGTTTTTGTAGGGCTGCAGGCACGTAAAGTTGCTTTAGGATCTGCCCGTGCAAATGTGGAAGTGGTTAAAGAAAGGGTTAAAGATTCTGCTTACAGAAGGTATTATGCAATATTGATTGCAGAGAAACAATCAGTTTTTTTGCAGGCCGGAATAGAAAGGCTGAATAAGCTGTACCATGATGATTCTATCATGTACAAAAACGGCTTTGCTGAAAGGCTCGACCTGGATAAGGTGCAGGTACAGCTTACCAACCTGCAAACTTCTGAAACTGTTTTAAGTAATTCGATACAACTCGCCTATGCCGCTTTGAAATACTCGATAAGTGTTTCTCAGAATGATACGGTTGTTTTAAGAGAAAGTCTCGCCAATGCTGATATAAAAGCCAATGTGCTGGATGAAACTTTCAGGTACGAAGACCGTAAAGAAATTCAGGCAATACAATATACACGCAGGCTGCAGGAACTGAACGTGAAAAGATATAAGCTTTCTCATTTACCCACTTTGTCTGCCTCGTTGAGTTATACTGCACAGGGGCAGGGACAGCAGTTTATTACTAACAGCAACACGTTTTGGTTAAAGAACTCTTTGGTAGGTTTAAATATGAATCTTCCCATTTTTGATGGCTTTCAAAGAAAATACAGGATACAGCAAGCTCAGCTAAATCTGCAAAAGGTCGACAACAGCACCGATAACCTGAAGCAGGTAATTGACCTGCAGCAAACTGTATCGAAAGCGAGCCTGAAGAGCGCTTTACTAAACCTTGATGCACAGGAGCGAAACGTGCAGCTTGCAGAGAATGTCTACAACACTACCAAGAAGAAGTTTGAGGCCGGACTGGGCTCGAGCTTCGAAGTTTTGCAGGCGGATACGGACTGGCAGACAGCCCAGTCAAACTACTTCAATGGTTTATACAATGCCATTATCGCTAAAATATCTTATCAATCTTCTTTAGGAAAATTGAATTAAAAAAATCTTTTCAATATCAAAACTTACGTTATGCAATTGTTTATAAAAGCTTCTTTCGTATCTGCTCTGGTACTTCTTATGGTATCGTGCGGCGGAAACGAAAAAAATAAAGAACTAACCCAAAAGAAAGAAAAGCTTGAAAAGCTGAAAAAGCAACAGGCTGAGGAAACTGCCGAAATAAAAAAGCTTGAACTGGAAATTTCGAAGTTGGATACAACTAATAAAAAACCCGACGAAGCAAAGCTGGTAGCATTAGACACCGTAAAAATTGAAAGCTTTACACATTATATAGACCTGCAGGGCAAGGTAGATGCAGATAACATTTCTTACATAAGCCCCCGCGGAAACGGCGGTCAGGTAAGGGCAGTTTACGTGAAAGAAGGCGAGTATGTAAAAAAAGGCCAGTTACTTTTAAAGCTGGATGATGCAATCGCGAGTCAGAATGTGGTGGCTGCAAGACAGGGAATGGCCGGAACAAGAAACCAGCTTGAACTTGCAAAAAATCTTTACCAGAGAACAAAAAATTTGTGGGATCAGCATATAGGAACAGAAGTGCAGTTGCTGCAGGCCAAAACAAATGTAGAAGTACTGGAGAACCAGATTAAAACACAACAGGAAAATGTAAGAGTGGCAGAAGAGCAACTGGCTACTACAAATGTAATAAGCAACGTAACAGGAGTGGCGGATGAAGTAAACATACACGTAGGTGAAATGTTTTCAGGTTCGCCCACAGCCGGAATTAAAATTGTAAATACCAGCAACCTGAAAGTGGTAACTGATGTACCTGAAAATTATTTGGCCCGTGTATCGAAAGGAACACCCGTTTTGATCTCAGTTCCTGACATTAATAAAACGTATAAATCTACCATCTCTTTGATCAGCCAGTCTATCAGCGCTACTTCGAGAGGTTTTATAGCTGAGGCTAAAGTTCCGCAAGACAAAAGCCTGAAACCAAACCTTACTGCTAATGTAAGGATACAGGACTATACTACTCCAAATGCGATAACCATTCCTGTAAATACTTTGCAAACCGATGAGCAGGGAAAGTTTGTGCTGGTGGCGGTAAAAGAGGGAAATACATTGGTTGCACGTAAAAGACAAGTACAAATAGGACAATTGTATGGTGACAGACTTGAAGTGAAAGGTGGATTGCAAAAAGGCGATGTGATAATAACTGAAGGTTTTCAAACTGTATATGATGGACAGTTGGTGACTACAAGCGCCTGATTGATCGGCAGACAAAAGGTGAAAAATGATTTACTGTACAAGTGTGCGACGCAACGATGTTGAATAGAAATGAATAAGATGACTATCAAAAATAATAATCTCTGTGGCCTGTGTGCCTGTGGTTAAAAAATAACAGCAATGAGTGCATTACAAAACATAAAAGAAAAGTTTAAAGAATTTGGCCCAACCACCTGGTCCATAAAAAATAAAACATCCATTTACCTGCTGATCATTTTTGTGTCGGCGATTGGTGTTACGCTGTTTGCAACCTTACCTAAAGAGCAGTTTCCCGATATTGTAATACCTACTATTTATGTTTCAACTATCAATGTGGGTAACTCACCAAGAGATATGGAGAACCTGGTAACGCAGCCAATCGAAAAGCAGATAAAAGGAATTACCGGCGCCAAAATCACTAAACTGACGAGTACATCGTTACAGGATTATTCGGCTATTATGGTTGAATTTAATACTGATGTTGTAGTAGATGTGGCTCTTCAAAAGGTAAAGGATGCAGTGGATAAAGCCAAAAAAGACTTGCCGACAGATCTTACCCAGGAGCCAAATGCGCAGGAAGTAAGTTTCTCAGAATTTCCCATCATGTTTGTAAACATCAGCGGAGATTTTGACCTTGTGAAGCTGAAAAAGTTTGCAGATGATATGCAGGACAAACTGGAAGAGTTGCCCCAGATTACCAGGGTTGATATTGTTGGCGCACCCGAGCGGGAGTTTCAGATTAATGTTGACAACTACAAGATGCAGGCATCGAACATAACTTTTGATGACATTGCAAATGCTGTTTCCCGTGAAAACGTTGACATCTCGGGCGGCCTGCTCGAAGTGGGAAATATGAAGCGCACATTGCAGGTAAAGGGACAGTTTAAAACGGCTCTTGATATTGAAAAAATTATTGTACGCAATACTTCCAGTTCACCCATTTATTTAAAAGACATAGCTGAAATAAAAGATGCTGTAAAAGAAAGAGAAAGCTACGCCCGTTTGAATGGTAAAAATGTGGTTACACTTAACATTATCAAAAGAGCAGGTGAAAACCTTATTGAAACTTCGGATGGTGTAAAGAAAGCGGTGGAAGAAATGAAGGGCACCACTATTCCCAAGAACCTTAATGTGGTTATTACGGGTGATTTAAGCAAAGCTACCCGCACTTCATTTAAAGACCTGGTTAACTCTATTGTCATTGGTTTTATACTGGTTCTTCTCATCCTTATGTTTTTTATGGGCGTCACCAATGCATTCTTTGTGGCCTTATCAGTACCGCTTAGTATGTTCGTTGCGTTTTTGTTTTTGCCTGCGGCGGAATTAATTACTGGGTCGAGTGTTACCCTGAATTTTATGGTGCTGTTTGCCCTGCTTTTTGGATTGGGAATTATAGTGGATGATGCCATAGTTGTAATCGAAAATACACACCGCATATTCGTGCAGGGAAAGGGAGCCCTAACCTCGAGGATTGCGGCAAGAATGGCTGCCGGCGAGGTTTTCATCCCGGTGCTTGCAGGTACGTTAACCACGCTTGCTCCTTTTTTTCCGTTGCTTTTCTGGCCTGGCTTGATCGGCAAGTTTATGATCTACCTGCCTACTATGCTCATCTTTACACTGGCAGCATCGCTTGTAGTAGCATTTATTATGAACCCTGTATTTGCCGTTGATTTTATGAATCATCCCGATGGGGAAACAAAGCTGCCAAAGAAAGCAGTATTCAAAAATCCGGTTTTTATCGGCTTACTGGCTGTTGGTATTATAATGGATATTGCCGGTGTTTATTTTGGCGGAAACCTTCTCATCCTTTTTGCTTTGCTGATGCTGCTGAATACGTACGTATTTGAAGGGCTTATTGATAGATTTCAAAACAAGGCCCTGCCCTGGATTATGGGGCATTATGAAAGCCTGTTGCGCTGGGGATTAACAGGGTGGAGACCGGTTTATTTACTTTTAGGAACGGTTGGGTTGTTTTTTCTTTCCCTCTTTTTATTTGTAGCGAGAAAAGTTCCTGTTGTATTCTTTCCTGCGGCAGATCCTAACCAGGTATATGTTTATTTGAAGTTACCGGTAGGTACAAGTGTTGACTATACAGATTCTGTTACAAAAACATTGGAAGCAAGAGTAAACCATGTGTTAGGTAATGAAAATGGTAAGACAAATCCTGTAGTTGAAAGTGTAATCTCTAATGTGGCTATAGGCGCTTCTGACCCTAACAGCGGCGACAGAAGTACCCGGCCCGAGCTTGGTCGTATCCAGGTATCGTTTGTCGAATTTGAAAAACGTCATGGTGTATCATCAGCTCCGTATCTTGATTCTATCCGGGCTGCTATGAAAGGTATTCCGGGCGCCGAAATATCGGTTGCACAGCAGGCAAGCGGTCCGCCAACAGACCCTCCGATTAATATTGAAGTGTCAAGTGAAAATTTTGATCACCTGACTAAAACTGCCGTTGATCTTAAAAACTATCTCGACAACCAGCAGATTGCCGGTATAGAAGATTTGAAACTGGATGTGGACTTAACAAATCCGGAAATCAGTCTTTCAATAGACCGCGAAAAGGCAATGATAGAAGGGGTGTCGACAGCGCAAATAGGTATGGCGCTTCGTACTGCTTTATTTGGCAGGGAAGTTTCAAAAATTAAGGAAGGTGAAGACGAATACAAGATACAACTGCGCAACAACGAACTGCAGCGAAAAAGCCTGCCCGACTTGCTGAACATGCGTATTGTTTTTCGTGAAATGACGGGTGGAATAAAACAAATACCGATAAGTTCTTTGGTTAAGGTTGACTATACCAGTACTTACGGAAGCATTAAACGCAAGAATGTAAAACGGGTGATCACTTTATATTCCAATGTTTTAAGCGGATATACGCCTACTGATGTAAATGTGAAAATAAAAGATGCGATAGGCAATTTTAATAAAATAAACGACGATGTTTCCATAACCCAAACAGGTGAAGGAGCGCAACAGGCTGAGACAGGTGCATTTTTAGGTAAAGCGCTGATCATCGCTTTGATGCTTATTTTGTTTGTGCTGGTGTTGCAGTTTAACTCGGTAAGTAAACCGGTTATCATCTTAACCGAAATTCTTTTTAGCGTAATTGGTGTTTTGCTTGGATTTGGAATAACCGGAATGCAGGTATCTATTGTAATGACAGGCATTGGTATTGTTGGTCTTGCAGGCATTGTTGTTAAAAACGGAATATTGGTAATAGAGTTTGCTGATGAGCTAAGAGGCCGTGGACTTAAGACCCGCGAAGCGGTAATACAGGCTGGTAAAACCCGTATAATTCCGGTAATGCTTACTGCCATTGCGGCTATTCTTGCGCTGATTCCATTAGCCGTCGGTTTCAATATTGACTTTGTAGCTATGTTCTCCGAGCTAAATCCGCACATCTTCTTCGGGGGCGACAGCGCCAGCTTCTGGAAGCCTTTATCATGGACTATCATTTTTGGTCTGGCCTTCGCATTCTTTATGACATTGGTTATCGTTCCCGCTATGTACCTGATTGCAGAACGTTTAAAACGACCCATGCGCCGGCAATACGGAGGCACCTGGATAAGCATGTTAGGCATACCGCCTTTAACATTCGTGTTTATCCCGTTAATAATAATTACTATGATCAGACACCGGATTGAAGTTAGCCGCCGGTTCAGAAGACTACAGGGAAAAGCCAGCGAAACGTGGATAAGAAGCTGGTTTTAGAAAGTAATAAATTTTAAATTGCAAAGCCGTTCATCAGTTGTTGAACGGCTTTTTTTTAACCAGCTTTATTGCTGCGATCAGACATCGTTGTGTCACTTGCCGCTCTTTGCGGCATCCCGATAGATACCTTTGAATC
>CAXUMK010000005.1:0-53811 GCA_964251885.1 uncultured Segetibacter sp.
GGTAAAAGAGATTAATTTTCAACAACCCTGAAAGGGTTGAATAACAAAGATTGCGCGGATAAATAATTTTATGTCGAAGCGGGTTCGTCATAGCAAAGCAGTGTGTTAGGATTAGACCCCGAAAAGTTCGAGGCAAGCTCTGTGCTGCCAGCATGCCGGCGTCCCTTGTCCCACTCACAAGGCTCTTGAAGGAGACCCAGCAGGACGAGAGTGTGTTAGGACTAGACCTCCGAAAAGTTTGGGTCAAGCCCTGCGCTGCCAGCATGCCGGGGTCCCTTGTCCCACTCACAAGGCTCTTGAAGGAGATCCCAGCAGGACAAGATTTGTGAACAACATATAACCTTATTACCTTAGTAACACAACATATCTGCCCGGGAATAATTAACCTTATTACCTTATATCTCACGATTCTTTTCAGGACTGGTTACTAAGGTAATAAGGTTTTTTATGCAGGTATGTGTAACGCATTGCTCATGCTGTACAGATAAAGTTATACAATCCCTTTCTGTATATTGCTATTGTTGGTACATGAGTGCTTTTCAAGAAAGCCGAATAAAGCTATACAAGTACAAGGGAGTGACACAACGATGCTTAATAGTAGTAATACTGCCTGCTCATAAACTATTCATTGCACATTTTTTTTTTACGGCTTTGAGTATAGTCATTTGGCCAATTTCAGTTATTCTAAAACTAAACCTCTTTATTATTGTTTTAGCCGGTTAGTGTTCTTTTCTTTATACCCTGTTTGAATTACAAAAGCAAAATAATATTACTGGTTGCCATCGCTTCATTAGTAAGGCTTTTTATAGCGAATGCTATAGAATTGGGCAATGATGAAGTGTACTACTGGACGTATGCTCTGCACCTGCAAACCAATTACTTCGACCATCCTCCAATGGTGGGATGGCTGATACGATTAACGACCGCAAATCTTTTACTCCATAGCGAACTTTTTGTGAGGCTTGGCGCTGTTATTTCATCTGCCGTCAGTACGGTTTTAATATACAAAACGACGTCTGAAGCTGCAGACCGTAAAGCAGGCTGGTATGCTGCTTTGTTATACACAGCTTCTGTTTATGGCAGCATTATCGCAGGTACTTTCATCCTTCCCGATAGTCCTCAAATGGTGTTTTGGCTGTGGAGTATTCTGCTGCTTTTAAAGATTTCAAAATTACCCCGCAGCAGCAGGCAAAATACAGTTCTATGGATATGGTTTGGAATATCTGCGGGATTATGCATGATGAGTAAAGTGCATGGAATTTTTTTGTGGGTTGCTGTGTTATTGTACAGCATCTTCATCAACGGAAAATGGCTCAAATATCGGGGAGTGTATATTGCCGCTTTTATCAGTCTGCTCATCGTGTCTCCCATTATTGTATGGAATATTCAAAACAATTTTATTAGCTATACCTACCATGGAAGCAGGGTAAGTTTGTGGGGCGCAGGCATACAGGCAGACAGCTTTGTAAGGGAACTGGCAGGGGAGTTTTTTTACAATAACCCTTTCAATTTTTTTATTTTGTGGATTAGCGTAATAGCAGCAGTGAAAGGAAAACTAAGAGTTGATAAAGCAATTGTATGGCTGGTATTATTCTGTAGTCTTCCGCTGATTGTTATATTGATTTTTATATCGCTGTTCAAAGATACTTTGCCGCATTGGTCGTGTCCGGCTTACAGTACCCTCATTATTTTAGCTGCTATAAAGCTGGCTGGTGCAAAGGAAAACAGAACCCGTTATGTGCGTACTTTTTTAGTGTCTTCATTAGCGTTTATTGGAGTGCTTGTTATTGCAGGCGTCATTCTCATAAATCATTTTCCGGGTACAATTTCTTGGCAAAAGACAGGTACAAAAACGGGTGATGGCGACCCGACATTAGACATGTATGGATGGAAAGAAACAGGATCGGCAATAGATTCTGTTATCAGATCAGATGCAGTTCATGGCGTTATAAAAGCTAAAAGCATTATCATTAGCAAATGGTTTCCTGCAGCTCATATTGATTTTTACATAGCTTACGCAGCAGGGCTGCAGACCTACGGACTTGGAAACCTTTTTGATCTGCATCATTACTTCTGGCTCAATCAGTATAAAAAAGCGTTGAACAACGGAGATGACGCATATTATATCGTTCCCTCAAATGCATACAACAGCGAAGAAGTTGACGTATTTAGAAAAAGCTTCAAAAGAATCAGTTCTCCTGTCATCGTTCCTCAATTAAGAGGCGGTAAGGTATGCAGGTATTTTTATGTGTACAGGTTATACGGGTTTCATTCAACGGATTGAAATCCGTTGTTACAATATTAATCGAGGCTACGCCTTTGTCGCCGCTTTTGATGTTCTTCACCAACAGCTTCTTTGCTCATTTGTATTTGAAGGTGAAGAACACCTGCAAAGGCGGAAGGTTATACGGGGTTCCGCTCAACGGATTGAAATCCGTTGTTACAATATTAATCGAGGCTACGCCTCTGCCGCCGCGGTTGATGTTCTTCACCAACAGCTTCTTTGCTCATTTGTATTTGCAGGTGAAGAACACCTGCAAAGGCGGAAAGGAGAAAAGGCACTTAATCCGATTAGTTTAAATACATACTATCAAGACCGGTTAAATTTCAACAAGTTGCAATGCCCTAACAGTTTGAAGAATTATATAGCAGATGTGGCAGATGCAGGAAAATATATTTTACTACATCACTCACCAAACTCATTTAAAGAGAATGAGCTACCAAGGGAAGTAAAAGACAAAATTTAAAGAGAGTATTGACTGGTCACAAACGTTAGCTTAAGCTATGCACTTTTGTGCAAGACTCATATATCTCCGGAGTTAGACATCTTGACACACATCGCCCTTGAATTTCAAGTTCTTTAAATCTTTAAAAATATAGTCTATAAATTTGGTGGACTTATAAAAGGTTTTATATTTGTGCTCCAATAATGAATACGGATTTTGCTTCCAGATGAAATAGTGATAACATCAACGATTTATAATGACTAAGATTACTGTTTCTTATTTCGCCTTAACTCCTCTGGCTAAAACAGCTTGCAGTTGCTGCTGCTGCTGTTAATACTTACATTCCCGATTGGCTTCTTTTCAAATTTTATCCGTTAAAAAGATTACATAAATATGTTCAAAATACTGCCACAGAGATTGCTTACAGCTTTCTCTGTTCGAACACAAAATATCAGGGCTGGTCCTGCCGCTAAATAAAAAAACCAGAGCTGTTGGAGCAGCCCTGGCTAAAATTTCAACACAAGCCATTTTGCAATTCACAGAAAGTGTAAACCTTCTGAGGGGCCTTGTATTGTTCATAAAAAATCAAACTAAAATTAATGAAAAAGTATTTACTCCTGTGGTTATGGATAGGATTGTTTTCACCGGTAATAACTTACGCTCAATCTCAGGACCCGCCTATAATTAATTCACACTTAGATGGTAGTGTTATTGACGCAAAAACCAAAGAGGCACTTGCAGGCGTTTCAGTGCAGATAAAAGGTACTACTCATGGTGCGGTGAGTGACGAGCGAGGGAAGTTTAAGTTTGTTACGGGACAAAAATTTCCGTACACACTTTTGGTTAGTTACCAGGGATATGAAAGTTTAGAGATAGTTGCAAATGGCAGCCCCTTACAAATTGCTTTAAAAGCAAGTTCGAAAGAACTTGGCGAAGTAGTAGTAACAGGTTATGGTACACAAAAGAAAAGTGATCTTACCGGCTCTGTTTCCACTGTTTCTGCTGAAGCAAAAAGCCTACCTGTTTCTTCTGTTGACAGGCTTATTCAGGGAGCCGTTGCAGGTGCGCAGGTAACACAATCAAGCGGTCAACCGGGCGGTGGAGTTTCTATAAGGGTAAGAGGCGGAACATCTATTAATGCAGGTAATGAACCGCTTTATGTTATTGACGGTTTTCCGGTATATAATGGCGATGCTTCTGTTGACGCCGGAGTAACAAACGGACCCAGTATAAACCCGCTTTCGGGGTTTAATCCCTCTGACATTGAATCTATTGATGTGCTGAAAGATGCTTCTGCTACAGCAATTTATGGCTCACGAGGGGCCAATGGCGTTATTCTCGTCACCACTAAACACGGTAGTAAAAACCGCTTTGCTATAGACTATAATGCCTACTACGGTACTCAAAGCATTGCAAAAAAAATTGCTGTATTAAATGCCCGGCAATGGGGCGCTTTAAAAAATGATGCATTGAAAGATGCAGGAAAACCGGCTTTTTATACACAGGCTGAACTCGATGGATTAGGAGAAGGAACTGATTGGCAGGCTGCTGCTTTCAGGGAAGCTCAAATTCAAAATCATAGTCTTTCTATCTCATCAGGAAATGAAAAAACCAGGATATTATTTTCCGGCAATTATTTTAAACAAGATGGTGTAATTATTAATAGCGGTTTTAAGAGATATTCCGGAAGATTAAATTTGGATAACGAGGTTACTTCTAAATTTAAAATAGGAATATATTTAAACGGCAGTTCAACACAGGCTGTTGTGGCTCCAACTGGTATTGTACCCAATATACTAAGCATGGTTCCGGTCGTTGCCGTAAGGGATGCAAATGGAAATTTTACATCAAACAGCAGTTTTGGATCTACAGTTGCCAATCCTATAGCAACATTGAGCCTGCAGACCAACACCACCAACACGACAAGGTTTTTATTAAACAGTTTTGGGGAATATAATCTTAGTAAAGACTTAACTGCTAAAGTATCCTTAGGCACAGACATCATTAACAATAAGCAGAACAGGTATTTACCTTCTACTCTTTACGAAAGCTCACCCGGCGGTAATGCCGCTATTGGTTCGCTTTCTACTTTAAACTGGTTGAATGAAAATACCTTAAACTACAAAAAGACTTTTGGAAAGCATAGTATAGATGTTCTTGCAGGTAATACGCAGCAAAAGTCGCACACGGAGACATACATCGCAGGTGCTTCAAATTTTGTAAGTGATGCTTTTGCTTACAACAATCTTGGCGCAGGAACTGTATTGGTAACGCCAACATCATCCAGTACCGACTGGACATTACAATCTTACCTTGCCAGGGTTAATTACGGCTACGATTCCCGCTATCTCTTAACCTTAACTGCCCGTGCAGACGGCTCTTCAAGATTTGGTAAAAACAATAAATGGGGCACTTTTCCATCGGCAGCTTTTTCTTGGAGAGCTTCGAATGAGGAGTTCCTGCAAAATATAAAACAGATCAGTTCTCTGAAGTTTCGTGTCAGTGCGGGAGTAACGGGAAACCAGGAGATTGATCCTTACAGGTCTCTTTCCAGGCTTTCAAGCTATCAATATACTTTTGCAAATACGTTGGTAAATGGTTTAGCTACAAGCAGTTTTGCAAATCCTGATTTAACATGGGAAAAAACAAGCCAGTACAACATAGGTATTGATCTGGCATTATTCTCAAACCGAATTCAATTAACATCCGATGTTTACTATAAGAAAACGTCTGATCTGTTACTCGAAGTTCCGGTGCCGTTTTCATCCAGTTTAACAAGTGCTTTCCAAAACCTGGGCGTAGTAGAAAACAAGGGTGTAGAATTAGGCTTAAAGACTTTGAACCTGCAGGGCGACTTTGACTGGACTACCAACTTTATCTTTTCAGCTAACAGAAACAAAATTTTAAGCCTGGGCGGCGCACCTTATTTCTTTGTAACTGATCCTGCAAGTACTACCACTTTACCTACGCAGATTATTAAAGTAGGCGAGTCAGTCGGCGCTTTTTATATGTACGAGGCGGATGGGGTTGACCCGGCAACCGGCTTGCAAAAATACAAGGACCTTAACAAAGACGGACTGATAACACAAGATGCTGACCGAAAGATCGTAGGAAGTTCTCAACCGAAGTTTCTGGCAAGCATTACAAATACTTTCAGGTATAAGAATTTTGATTTGTCTGTTTTCTTTAACTCATCTTACGGAAATAAAATTTTTAACTGGACACGGGCTAACCTTGAGTTAGGAACCGGTTACACAGGTGCTGTTGCCACACTATTAAATCGCTGGACACCAACAAATACCAATACTGATGTACATAAGGCAATAGAAAACCCGGCAGTTACCATATCTGACCGCTTTGTTGAAGACGGCTCTTTTATACGGTTAAAAAATGTATCAATCGGATATACACTCCCTAAAAGTATAATTTATAAAGCTGCAAGAATTTATGTTTCCGGCTCAAACTTACTCTTATGGACCCACTACACCGGTTATGATCCTGAAGTAAATACCAATGGCCAAAATTCAATTAGTACCGGTATGGATCGCGGAGCGTACCCAACCGCTAAAACCGTTTTGGTGGGCATTAGCCTGTCACTGTAATTCATCTCAACATTCAAAATTGATTATTATGAAGAAAACATTTTTCTTATTACTGATAATACTTGGCGGCTTATCCTCTTGTGTAAAGCTCGACGAAAATCCAAAGTCGTTCCTTTCACCAGAGCAGTTTTATAAAACATCGGGTGATGCTGTTTCTGCGGTAAACGCTGTTTATTATCCTTTGGTTGATAACAGTACCGGCGCTCAGCCACTTTATAACCGGTTGTTTGATACCGGACTTGATTTCATGACCGATGATTTAGATGCTGGTCCGGGGTCTCCAAACGCAGAGGTAAGGGCTCTTGCAAAACTGACACAGGCATCTACCAATTTGCGCATACAACAGATATGGACGGAACACTACGAGGGCATTAATAAAGCTAACATTGCTTTAGAAAGAATTCCGGCAATAGTGATGGATGAAAATCTAAAGAGCAGGTTATTGGGAGAGGCTACTTTTCTCAGGGCTTTTTATTACTTCAACTTAGTTCGGTTATATGCAGACGTGCCTTTATTATTGACTGATCAAACTAAGCTTTCGATCAAAGAACTTCGGGTACCGAGAACACCTGTAGCAGAAGTATATGCGCAGATAATTAAGGACCTTACAGATGCGGCAGTCTTATTTAAAAACGGATCATCAGGCGAACCTGGCCGTGCAACCGAAGGTGCAGCAAAGGCATTACTTTCTAAAGTATATCTTACTAAAAGAGATTGGGCAAATTCGGTAAAATTAGCTGAAGAAGTAATTAACGGCCCTTATGGTTATGCGCTCTTTGATGATTATTCCCAGGTGTTTTTACCGGCTTTCAAAAATGGGAAGGAACATATTTTCTCCGCACAAATCAAAGGCAGCACAATAAGCACCGGCCATTTGGTAACTCCGAGTGATATACGTTCGGGTGTGCCTGGATTGAAGGGTTCTTACGGCAACCAACTGGCTTTTTACACGGTGGGAACTGATAAATTCTTTAGTCTTTATAAACTTTATTCTCCTAAGGATAAAAGAAAGAGAGTATCATTTGTAACCTACTACACTAGCCCAACAGATGGCAAAAAGTACGCTACTTTAAATGCTCCTGGCGACTCAGTGCCTTTTATTAACAAAAGCTGGGATCCTAATTATGCCGCTACCGGGCAGTCTGATGCTAATGCGAATATCTTACGTTTTGCAGAGGTTCTCTTAATTCATGCAGAAGCAGAAAATGAATTGAATGGCCCAACAGCAAAAGCCTATATCTCCATCAATAAAATAAGAAAAAGGGCTGGCCTTGATGACTTAACCCCAGGGCTAACCAAAGATCAGTTTCGTGACTCTGTTTACCTCGATCGCCGTCTGGAGCTTGTTGCCGAATATCACAGGTACTTTGATCTCATCCGCGAAACCGGCTCTGAAGCTACTGGTGTAGGGCCTGAAGGAAAAGGTATTTTGATTAAGAATCTTAAGCTGGTTGGAAAAAACAATGTTGCTTCAAAACACTACCTGTATGCCATTCCCCAGGGCGAAATTGACCGAAATCCAAAACTTACCCAAAACCCAGGCTGGTAATGAAAAATAAACACCTACTCCTTGCAAGTTTGCTGATGTTGAACCTGCAGGCATTCGCTCAAAGTAATCCAAATGATCTTTTTTTTGATGGAAACACGTTGTTCTCAACCGTGCAAAAATATGTCTCACTCGGTGAGCATCGTACCGGCACTTCCGCAGATGTAGCTACGTCTGAATGGATTTGGAAAGAACTAAACTCAGTTGGATATGATGTGAAATACCTTGAATTCCCCATCAGGCAATTCTTTCCTGAAAAAGTATTTGTGTCAGCGGGAACAGATACCATTCAGGCATTTCCGCTATGGTGGATTAACGAAAACATTGAAAGGGTAATAAGCGGCAGGTTTACAGATGCAAATAAAGCAACATCTTTTAGTGCTAATGACATAGCGCTCATCCGGATTTCAGCACAAGCAAAGACAAATCCAAAAAAATACATTGACTCACTCACAACACTTGGCGTTAAAGGTATTGTTGCTATAACCGAAGGCCCGTCCAGTGAAATTGTATCCTACAATACAAGCGAGGGTCAACAACCCTGGAAAGTGCCCATCATTTTAATTGCGCCAAAAGACAGTGCCAGGGCGCTTGAGTTTATAAAAAAAGCTAAGCCAGTCACATTGGCCATCAATGGAACTTTTAAAGATGTGCAATGCCGAAACGTGTACGGAACTATTGGTCGTGGCGAGAAGTATATTGTTGTTTCCACTCCTATTAGCGGCTGGTTTACCTGCGGTGGCGAACGCGGTTCGGGTTTGGCGGTATGGTTAGCTCTTGCCAAATGGGCAGCATCTGAAAAGTTGGATTACACATTTGTATTTACTGCAAATTCGGGCCACGAACATGCTTTTAAAGGTGCGCACGAATTTTTAATCCGGAATGCTCCGCCCGTTGACAAAACCAGGCTTTGGATACATCTCGGCGCAGGTGCAGCTACTTTGGAATGGAAAAAAACGGAAAGCGGTTTAGTAAAGCAAATAAATGTAGATCCAAACCGGCAATTCTTTTATAGTGCTGAAGTTGAACCAGCATTCTCCAGCGCTTTTAAAAATATTGGAGCACAAAAGATTTTGTCAACTACAAACCCCGGAGGAGAGCTTATGTATGTGGCACGCAAAGGATATACCCGATTCGCAGGAGTATCTTATGGTCATCCATTTTTTCACGTAAAAACGGATGATGCCAATACTACTTCACCCAAAATATTGGAGGAAACCGCCAAGGCCTTCAGAGATTTAATTTTAAATGAAACAAAATAAATTTTAAACGAATTAACCATGAATAAAATAAATTTTAAAATAGGGAGCACTGTACTATTAGCATCTTCAATATTTATGAGTTCTTATGGGCAACAAGGAAAGCTCACTTCCTCTGAAGGATTTAAGGGAAAAATAGGCAGAACAGTTGCCGAATCACAGGAATACCACCCCGAAAAGAAGAAAGCTCCCGCCGGAGCGCCTAACGTAATAGTCTTTCTGATTGATGATGCCGGTTATGGTACTTCAAGCGCTTTTGGGGGCTTAATGCAAACCCCGGTATTAGATAGCCTTGCCAATAACGGACTCCGCTATACCAATTTTCACTCAACCGGTGTATGTTCTCCTACCCGTGCCGCATTGCTTACAGGTCGTAATCATCATTCTGTACACATGGGAACACTAAACTATAGCTCCAGTGGTTTCCCCGGCTACGATGCAATTATGCCTGGCGATAAGGCAACCATTGCAGAAGTACTGCACGAAAACAATTATAATTGCTTTGCTGTAGGTAAGTACCATGTGGCTCCGCTTAATGAAATCACAACAAACGGGCCTTTCGACAGATGGGCAGTGGGTCGTGGTTTTGACCATTTTTACGGGTTCCAATTAGGGCATACCGATCAATTTCATCCCAACTTATACGAGGATACCAAAGTAATTGATGTTGAACCGAACAAAAAGCACCTGACTACTTTGCTTGCCGATAAAGCCATTACGTATATTGCCAACCAAAAATCAATTGACCCTGAAAAACCTTTCTTCCTTTATTTCGCCACAGGTGCTATTCACTCTCCGCACCAGGTAGAAAAAAAATGGAGCGATTTGTACAAAGGCAAGTTTGACAAAGGTTGGGACTGGTACCGCGAAGAAGTATTTGCCCGTCAAAAAAGATTGGGTGTTATTCCTGCCAATGCAGTATTGCCAGATCGTGACCCAACAGTAAAAGCATGGAACAGCTTATCACCTGAAGAGAAAAAGGTATATGCCCGTTTTATGGAAGTTTATGCCGGTTTCTTAACCCATGCTGATTATGAATTTGGCCGCATTGTAAATTATGTAAAAGAAATCGGACAGTCTGATAATACTGTAATTCTTGTAAGTATTGGTGATAACGGATCGAGCCACAGCCCAAGAAATGGAACGCTGAATGGTTACATAAGCAGTTTGGACGAAGACAAACAAGTAGCCGAACTGTATAAGAATATTGATAAGATCGGCACAGAACATTCTTTCGAAGATGCACCTTCGGGATGGACACAAGCTACTAACACACCTTTCCGCTTGTGGAAGGCTGACCCTAACAGCGAAGGTGGAACCCATCAGCCGCTTATTGTTTATTATCCTAATGGAGGATTTAAAAAAGGCGAAATTCACAACCAGTATGGCCATGTGATTGATCTTGCCCCAACCATTTACGAACTAACCGGAGCTAAAGTGCCTGAAGTAATTAAAGGTTACAAACAACAGCCTATAGAAGGTACAAGCCTTGTGTATTCATTTAAAAATGCAGATGCGCCAAACCGCCACACCCTGCAGTATTACGAGCTTTTTGGTAAAAGAGCCATTGTTAAAGATGGTTGGAAAGCATCAGTCTTTCATCAGTCAGGATCAGATTTTTCAAAAGATGTTTGGGAGCTGTATAACCTGAATGAAGATTTCAACGAACGCATAGACGTGGCTGCTAAATTCCCTGAAAAGGTAAAAGAATTGCAGGCTGTATTTGATGCCGAAGCCGTTAAGTACAACGTATTTCCGTTAAATGACAATGCCCTGGGTCATAATGCAGGTGGAAGAGAACGCAGTCCGTTTGGATTGAGCAAGAAAGTGGTTTTATATCCTGGCATCGATCAATTACTTACTTACAGCGGACCGCAATTTCAAAACGATCCGTTTACCATAACTGCCGATGTTGAGCTTACGTCAAAAGCGGACCAAGGTGTTCTTTTTGCTACCGGCTCTGAATTCGATGGCTTAAGCTTATTCATTAAAGACGGAAAGTTTATTGCAGCGCATAATACTGGAAGTATTGTTAAACATTTAGAATCTAACATTCCTGTAACTGCCGGAAAATCTAAGCTAAAGTTCGAGCTAAATTATATCGCTCCTGAAAAAGGCAACAAAGACAGAAATGCTGCTGCCGGAACAGAGGCCATTTATATAAATGATCAGAAAGTTGCTGAAAGAAAAATCACTGCATTAGAAGGCAAAATTGGTGTGTACAAAGATGGCATTGACGTTGGTACTGACAGAAATTCGCCGGTAAGCGATCGATATAAAGCTCCTTTTAATTTTACAGGAAAGTTAAATAAAGTGACTATTGAATATAAATAGATGAGAGATTAAGGAGGCAACGGTTTTCAACTATCGCACCATTTATTATCTACTCGTCATTGGCAGGAGGAACGACGAAGCAATCCGCTCTAATAACAAAACAACTTTCGTTGTCGGAAGCAGATTGCTTCGTTCCTCGCAATGACGGGAAAGATTATGTTTTTCTTTCCTGCTTAAGTCATGACATTGTGAAACCCTTTAAAAAAATGATGATCTAAAGAAATATACAAGCCTGCTTTTTTGCTTTGCTAATCTTGAGTTCATGTAAACATAAAGCTGAACAACAGAACGATAAAGACAGCCTGACTTCCAAAGTACATCCAACAGAAACAGACACAGTTCCCATAAAAATAGTTCATATACCTGCAGGTACTTTTGACATGGGAACCAACGATCCTGCATTTGCTGATGCACACCCGGTACACAAGGTAAAGGTCAGCGAATTTTGGATGGACGAGCACGAGGTAGCAAATGCAGAGTTTGCAAAATTTGTAGCTGCTACTAACTACATAACAATAGCTGAAAGACAGTGGATCCAAAAGATTATCCGGGAGTATCACCCGAAAGTTTAGTACCCGGTTTGGGGGTTTTTTCTGCACCCGCTCAAAAGGTAAACCTTGATGATCCTCTTCAATGGTGGAAGTATATTCTGCCGCCGATGTTGGTGTTCTTTACCAACAGCTTTCTTTGCTCATTTGTATTTGCAGGTGAAGAACACCTGCAAAGGCGGAAAATGCAAGTGAGATTGCTTCGTGCCTTACAATGCAATGACGAAGGTTGTTAAGGGATAAATCAGCGACTCTGTAGCTTGTCGAATAAGAATGAAAAGTACAAGAGTGCGACGCAACGTTGCCTCATAGTAGTAATGCAGCCTGGTTCATAAAAATTTCTGTTCAATGGTATGATTTTTAAAGTTTTTAGTTGTGATCGTACTAAACCAATGCTTTGAAAGCAGAGATGATTTTGTTACGCTGCACTATTATTTATTTACTCTAAGAACTTCTCTATGTACAAATTTTCATTTATTACAGCAGTCAGCTTTATCACTTTATCGTTAGCGTCATGCGGTACCAGCCAGGAGAAAAAGAAACAGGAGAATGCTGGAAAAGGCGATACGGTTGCAACTGCTGCCAGCGAAACGGTTCATCTGCCTGCTCCGTATGAAACAAAATCTTCAATGACCTTTTCGGATGTGATTGGCTGGCCTGCAGATAAAACGCCAACTGCCCCTGAGGGGTTTAATGTGACAAAGTTTGCAGGAAGCCTTGATAATCCAAGATGGATTATACAGCGCCTAATGGTGATATTTTTGTTTCGGAAGCAAATGCAGAAAGCGGTTTAACGGCAAAAGTTAAGAACACTATTGCAGGCAAAACCAAGTCACAAAATAATTCGAAAAGCGCCAATATTGTCCTGCTCTTTAGAGATACCAATCACGATGGCATCGCAGATTTTAAAACCACTTTTCTTACCGGCTTAAACCAGCCGTTTGGGATGCTTATTCTCGGTAACAGTTTTTATGTGGCAAATACGGACGGAGTAATGGAGTATCCCTATAAAGCGGGAGAAACAAAAATTACAGAGCCGGGTAAAAAGATAATAGCCCTGCCTGCCGGTGGTTATAACAATCACTGGACACGTAATCTGTTAGCGGCAAAAGATGGTAAAAAGATTTTCGTTACGGTTGGTTCGGGCAGCAATGTAGCGGAACATGGTATTGAGAATGAAGTACGAAGGGCGAACATTTTAGAGATCAATCCTGATGGAACAGGCGAACAAGTATATGCAAGTGGGTTGCGCAATCCGCAGGGGATGGGTTTCGCGCCCGGTACAAATACATTATGGACTTCTGTAAATGAAAGAGATGAACTGGGTGATGATCTTGTTCCTGACTACTTTACAAGTGTAAAGGAAGGCGGGTTTTACGGGTGGCCGTACTCTTACTGGGGACAACACGAAGACCCGCGGATGAAAGACAAACAAAACCCGGATATGGTTAAGAAAGCGATTGTGCCTGATGTTGATCTGGGCTCTCACACAGCATCATTGGGTTTGGCTTTTGACGAAAATAAATCCTTTCCCGGTAAATATGCAGGCGGCGCTTTTATAGGTCAGCATGGTTCGTGGAACCGCTCTCAGCTTGCAGGATATATGGTAACATTTGTTCCGTTTAAAAATGGAAAACCTGCAGGCTTGCCCGAAGAATTTTTAACAGGTTTTATTGCTGATAAAACGAAGAATAAAGTGTACGGTCGTCCTGTTGGAGTTGCGTTTACCAAAAGCGGCTCTTTGTTAGTCGCCGATGATGCAGGAAATACGATATGGCAGGTGAGTGTGAATAAGAAATAAGTGGTTGCTATCAGGCACCGGCACGAGCACGTCATTGCAAACCTTGCGCAGCATGGTGAAGCAATCCCCGGCTAACTGTCAACCTGATTGTGCAGGAGATTGCTTCGTTCCTCGCAATGACGAACGATAAGTTTGTAATCTTCGAATAAACTATTATAACAGCGCCTGCAAATAACCTTCACCAAAATTGTATTAGACCGCAAACTACCTCTCACAAAGCTTCACAATAATGAAAAATATTACTTTAACGCTAAGCAATGACGAATCAAAAGTTATCAATGCACGTAATGCAGAAAAAGCGTTATTCAATCATTACGGTATCGAAGCAAAAGAACATTATGTGACGTTGCCCGGGCAGCAAATAAAAGTTCGTGTTTTGGAAATCGGAGACGGAGAACCGTTGGTAATAGTTCCCGGAAATACAGGCGATGCTTTTGTTTTAGCTTCGCTAATGGCAGAATTGAAAGGCAGGCGCATTTTTGCCATCAACCGGCCCGGCGGTGGTTTGAGCGAAGGAATGGATCACAACAGTGTAAACATCAGAGAGTTTGCACACCAATCGCTCAATACCGTTTTAGAAGCATTGGGTTTAAAAAATATGGATGTCGTAGCACATTCGATGGGTGCTCATTGGAGCACACTTCTCGCAATAGAACATCCTGATAGAGTTAGAAGACTGGTTTTGTTGGGTAATCCCGGAAATATTATGGGCGGGAAGCCACCATTAGCCATACGCATTATAGGTATGCCACTATTTACAAAGCTTGCAATGCATTTTATGATTCCTAAGAATAAAGAAAATGCATTGAAAACCTTAACAATGTTGGGACATTCCAAAGAGTTTATTGCTACGCTTCCGGATGAACTTGCAGATGCTTATTTTAATTTTACGCACCTGCCGCATTATGTAATTTCATCTACCAGTCTTATTCAAAATATGATTCCTGAAATTAAAGAACAGGAGCTTGCCAATCTTCAGAAACCAACAGCATTAATTTTGGGAATGAATGATAATTTTCTTTCGCAGAAAAAAGGTCAAAAAATAATTGCAGCCATTCCCGATGGTACTTTTTATTCTGTCAGCGAATCAGGACATTTACCCTGGTTAGAAAACCCAAAATTGGTAGGCAAAATAATATTGAATTTTTTCAAAAATGAACACCTAAAAACAGCTACCGTTAATGAGTAAGGTTTCGTGAGGTGCGGGCAACTCAGAGTCTTTCCGGCCTCTGCTATTAAACAGACTTATACTTCCCGCCGCATAAAAATGTGCAGTCATTTTTTTGGAGCCGGGCTGCATTACTACTATTTTACATCGTTGCGTCGCACACTTGTACTTTTGTTGTTTGTGCAGCAATGCATATTCTTATCCAGCGTGCAGTATACATGGTCTCGTTATTGGAGGTAATTCATTTTTGGTTCCAAACAAGTTCTTTGAAGATGACAATATAAAACTGCTCATTTGAGTGCTCTTTTTTTTTGTTATTGTCAGTTTTCACGCAAAGGCGCAAAGATGATGTTTTGCTTGCTGTTGCATTTTTCCTTTCCCGCGCTATTATGTATGTTGTTCCTTTGCGTCATTGCGCCTTTGCGTGCTGTTCTTTTGTATTCTTTTCGAGGCAGTTCCTTTGATCATTAGCAGCTTGGCGAAGCAATCTTCAGCTAACTGTTAACATGAATTTGAAGGGGATTGCTTCGTGCCTCGCAATGACGAACGACTATTGCTTGTTTGTCATTGTGGTTAAAAAAAGCAGCATACTGATTTGCCGTACAAGTGTGCGACGCAACAATGCTACATTGAAATATAAAAGCTGGGCTCATAAAAAAATAACTATGCATCGGATTGCTTTTAAAATGAAAATATTTTCAGGCTGTGAAGAGGAATACAAAAGACGGCACGAACAGTTGTGGCCCGATCTGCAGCAGTTGCTGAAAGATGCGGGTATACATGATTATTCAATATTTTTTGATGAAACAACCAACAGTCTTTTTGGTGTGATGAAGGCGGAAGATAAAGCTAAGTTAGCTGCTTTGCCTTCTCACCCGGTTATGCAGAAATGGTGGAAGTACATGGCTGACATCATGGAAACCAATGCAGATCATTCGCCTGTACAAACTCAATTGAAAGAGGTCTTTTATTTACCTTAAATATAAACGCTTGCCATGCTGATAGAAAAATATAAGATTGAAGAATATAACCATAGTAATGCAGATGAACACAAAAGAAGATTTGCTTTTGCCGCTTCATCATTCAAAAACATCGAAGGTGTTTTGCAAAAGCTCGTTGACTTTCAGATCGCCATTCCAAGCTGGGCGTTGGGAACAGGCGGAACCCGTTTTGCCCGTTTTGCAGGCGGCGGTGAGCCGCGAAGCCTTGAAGAAAAGATTGAAGATATTGGCCTGCTTCACAGCCTGAATAATTCAAGCGGCGCTATCTCTTTGCATATACCGTGGGATATTCCTTCGGATGCTTCTCACATAAAAGCCCTGGCTGCACAAAACAATTTGCGCTTCGATGCCATGAACTCCAACACTTTCCAGGATCAGCCCGGCCAGGAGCTAAGTTATAAGTTTGGTTCTATGCAGCACGTTGACAAAGCTGTTCGCCTGCAGGCGATAGAGCATAATATTGAAGTGATAAAATATGGGGTTGAATTAGGATCTCAGTCACTCACTGTATGGTTGTCGGATGGCTCTAATTTTCCGGGTCAGCTAAATTTTAGAAAGGCATTTCAAAATACTTTAGAGAGCCTTGCAGAAGTGTATGATGAGCTTCCAAATGAGTGGAAGATGTTTGTG
The DNA here is from genome assembly GCA_964251885.1 of uncultured Segetibacter sp. Taxonomy (GTDB): domain Bacteria; phylum Bacteroidota; class Bacteroidia; order Chitinophagales; family Chitinophagaceae; genus Segetibacter. The sequence goes on from CAXUMK010000005.1 coordinate 16,616, forward strand.
GAATACAAAGCTTACGAGCCCAATTTTTATTCGACCACGGTTGGCGATTGGGGACAATCGTTATTGTATGCAGGTAAGCTTGGTCCCAAAGCTTACACACTGGTCGACCTTGGACACCATCTTCCCAATGCGAACATTGAGCAAATTGTCGCTTTGCTACTGATGGAGGAAAAGCTGGGCGGTTTTCATTTTAACGACTCAAAATATGGCGATGATGATCTAACCGTTGGCAGTATCAATCCTTACCAGTTGTTTTTGATTTTTAAAGAACTGGTTGAAGGTATGGATGCAAGAGAGATGAACCATGCAACTGATCTTGCCTGGATGATTGATGCATCGCACAATGTAAAAGACCCGCTGGAGGATTTGCTGCAATCGGTGGAAGCAATTATGATTGCATACGCACAGGCTTTGCTTGTTGACGCCAAAGCGCTGGCAGAAGCACAGCAGGCAAATGACGTAGCTCTTGCACAGGAAATTTTGCAGCAAGCATACCGCACAGATGTACGGCCGATAGTAGCAGAAGCAAGACTGCGAGGCGGCGGAGCATTAGAACCCCTGCAACTATTTCGCAGCCTCAAGGTGAGAGAAAACCTGGTTAAAGAAAGAGGATTGAAAACTTTTGCAACGGGATTGTAGTGTGAGTAGTCGGTAGTCAGTAGTCAGTAGGGAGTAGGGAGTAGTCGGTAGTCAGTAGGGAGTAGTCAGTAGGGAGTAGTCAGTAGTGAGTGGTCAATGGTCAATGGTGAATAGTCAATGGTCAGTAGTCGGTAGTCAATGGTCAGTAGTCAGTAGTGAATTTGGAAACTGAAATACTCACCGGTTTTCTCACAATTCACACCTCACACCTCACAATTCACAACTCACTTTTCACAATTCACAACTCGCAATTCACAACTCACAACTCACTACTCACACCTCACAATTCACAACAAATAACAAATGAGCGCAATTTCTGTAATAGCCATATTTGATGTGGGTAAAACCAACAAGAAGCTGTTCCTGTTTGATGAGAACTATAAGATCATTTTTGAACGGTCGGCGCGGTTTACAGAAACGGTGGATGAAGATGGTTTCCCTTGTGAAAGCCTGGAAAGCCTGCAAAGATCTGTATTTAATTCTTTGCAGGAAGTGTTTAGAAACAAAGCTTTTAAAGTCGTTGCAATCAATTTTTCAACATATGGAGCCAGCTTTGTTCATTTGGATGAAAATGGAAATGCTGTAACTCCTTTATACAATTACCTGAAGCCGTATCCCGAAGACCTGAAGAAAAAGTTTTATGAAACCTATGGCGGTGAAAAAGCTTTTTCAAATGCAACGGCTTCGCCTGTTTTGGGCAATCTCAATTCAGGCATGCAGTTGTACTGGTTAAAACATTATAAACCGGATGTGTTTTTCAAGATCAAATATTCTCTGCATCTGCCGCAGTATATGAGCTATTTAATTTCGGGTAAATACTACTCGGATATAACCAGCATAGGTTGTCATACCAATCTTTGGGACTTTACTAAAAACGATTATCATCAATGGGTTTACAGCGAAGGAATTATAAAAAAATTAGCGCCGGTTGTTCCCTGTAGCCAGGTTGTATCTGCTGCTTTTAATGAGATAGATTGTAAAGTGGGCGTGGGTTTGCACGACAGTTCAGCGGCTTTGATTCCTTACATCTCCAACTTTCACGAGCCTTTTGTTTTGATCTCTACCGGCACGTGGTGCATCAGCCTGAATCCTTTTAATAGCCAGCCGCTTACTTCTCACGAGTTAGAATGTGACTGTCTTTGTTATTTAACCTTCGAAGGAAAGCCTGTAAAAGCATCCCGTTTATTTGCCGGAAACGAACATGATCAGCAGGTAAAAAGAATAGCTGACTATTTCCGGCAAAGTTCTTTTCGATATAAGACAATGGAATATAACCCCGCAATCATGGCTACTTTACATAATAGTGAACAGAACTTGACAACCGATACAAAAACATTTCTTCAGTCGTCGCCTTTCGCCAGGAGAGAAATGGTTGAATTTAAAAATGATGAAGAAGCGTATCACCAGTTAATGCTGGATATTGTAACGCGGCAGTATATATCCACCCAACTGGTTTTGAAAGGAACTGAGGTAAAAAGAATTTTTGTAGATGGAGGTTTCAGCAGCAACGAAATTTATATAAAGCTGCTTGCAAATGCATTTCCGGGGATGGAAGTATTTGCCGCTTCCATACCGCAATCCACAGCAGTTGGAACGGCGTTATCGATACACCATGCCTGGAATACAAAACCTTTTCCCGATCATCTGATGGAGTTGAAATATTATGCGGCAAGTAAGAATATAACAGTTTGAATTTTATTCTGGAAAATCGCCTCTAAATCTGTTCCGTGCATTATGAAGAGTTGAGTTGACTATGTTGTGTTGGAATTCCGGGGTTCCTTGGCTTTTACACAAGGTTATGCAAGGAGACGAAAATTTACAGGTTTCATCACTGCTCATATAAAAATAATTCCTTTTTTAAATCAAATGCTGAAACCTGTATAAACTTCATTTTTTTTAAATCCAAAGTCTGGCAAACTCCTTGTCCTAAATAAATATAAAATTTATCCTTGTATAGATATTCTGTAATGTAAGTTTTAAGCCAAGGGCTATAAAAAAACTTAATCTTTTTTGATTTTGCTTTGATTTCAGTTTCTAACGGAGTATATAAATAATTGTATTTACCCGAAGAACAAATTTGAACATAATTAGAAAACTCTCTTTTTAAATCAATTGAAAAATTTTCATTTCCCGTTCCTTTTTGAAAAGATACATCTTTGTCACTTCCAGAAAATTCGTAGCCTTTTTGTAGCAATTCTTCAGCTATAACATCTGTTTCTTTGTGAAGATAATTCTTAAGTTTTTCAAGAGATAATTTTTGAGCTGTGACCTCAAGAAATGAAAAGAGTATTAATGTTAAAATAAAAAGGTTTTTTTTCATGACTTTGGTTTTTTAAGGCATTTTCTTGAACACCCCTTTTTTAGAGGCGACTTTGGTAATATAACTACTACGTGCTGCAACAACTATTGAGCACAGTTTTTCATGATAAATAATAATTGCAAAAATTAGAAAAGATTTGTTTAGGTCAAGAGTTAATTTCACATTATTGTATCCATCTTTTGCTAAACAATGCAGTTTGTATTTGAATATTCTTTCGTCTCCTGATTTCTGCCACCGCAATTCTTCATCAGCAAGGTTGAAAATTATTGTTGCTATTTCTATTTTAGCTCCTTTTTTTTCCCCATCAGAAATAACGTCAATTCGATAATTAAGTGGAATAGAATGGCGAAAGGTATGATAGAATAAACCTTTGAAGTTTTTTATATGAAAAGCATCGAGTTTAGTTTTATCAAAATTTACAGAAGTTACACTTCCATATTCATCAATATTTAATCTTTCTAACGTTTTGCCGTTTCTAATAATTGAGCGTACACCTTTTTCTGTTAAAGTAGGAAGGTATCCAATATTGCTACACACTGCAATTGCGTCCCTTACTTCAAAGTCAATTTTCGAATATTGGTGGTTACACTCTCTACATGCATCTACGGTAATATTATCTTTATAAGGTATATCAAGAAACAAGTTTTTTGCAGGAATATGTTCTTTGGTTCTATTGTGTGTACCTAATTCAATGTTACAGTTATAGCAGTTCATTTGAAAAATATTTAATCAAAACTGTCTTTTTCTTTTTTAACAATTTGTTTTAAGTGGTTAAACATTTTTAGTGCTTTATGTTGGTCGATAGTATTTGAAAATGCAAATCTTAATGCTATAGACGGAGCATTAAATTTACTTCCTGTTTCGGTAATACAAGAGTTTTCATTAAGACAGCCAATTTCAACATAATAAACCGTTTCAGAAAGTGCAATATTTTTTTCATCAATAGTTTTAATGTAAACTTTTTTTATTGGAATTCTATGGGTGAGATTATTACACAATCTATACCATAGATAGCTATTTGATAATGTTATATCATCACATTTCTCAAATGTAGAACAAGTGTTTTTTAAATGCAGATTTAAGACTTTGATTGAATAATCTTTTGTTTGCGAAAACACCGATTCTATTAAAAAAAATAGTCCGATAAAAATTGTTATTCTTTTTGTATTCATTGAAGCAAATTAACGTATTAGTTGCGATAGGGTGGCGTGTAACGAAAAGGGCCTGGCGTTGTTGGGAGATTTTGAAAAACGTCAGCCGACAACTGAAGCCCAATATTTTTTTAAAAGTTGAAGATATGAACTAAAGCTAAATTACTAACGTCCCGCTGAAACTGAAACTGAAGCTGATAGCGACCTGTAGCCCATTGCTCCAACGTCCCGCCCCAATAACGCCAAAACCCTTAATTTTAGCTGTAGCCTTTCTCCGCTTTAAAGTTTACGCACTACCTTTAGAACATCCATGTAAAAAGTTTCTTTGTCGATACTGTCACTAACAGAATAAGTGACAACTCCAACATTTTTTAAAAGTTCAAGTTTGCCGGTGATTTGATTTACAATGCTGGATGGAAAAAAATAATAAATAGTGTTAGTCAATTGTAGTTCACTTGTTAATATAGCCCGTTGTCTAAAAGTAAGTAACCACCATAAATGAATTTCAATAAAATCAAGTGTCAGACCTACGATGAAAATATTGTCCTTAAAAAAGAAATCTAACCAACTGTCAACGCTTAGGGAATTTCCTGTTTTAAGTCTGCTTATTAAGGATTTAAATTTAACCTTATAGGAACTGGCTGTACCTGTCACTACATAATTTCTCATTTGCTGTAGATAACCACTATAATGCTCATAACCTAATGTTATTGCCAATGGGTTATTTGCATCTCCATGTATATGCCAAAATATGTAGTCGTTAAAATTGTGGTGACGAAAAATATTATAAGTAGTTTCTTTTACAATCCCGTCATTTTGTAAAATACTTAAATCTTTGGTCATTAACTTTTCAAAGGTAAAATCGTAGTTAGTTGTTAGAATATTTCGTACACCTGAATTAAGTATTTCTTTATGAACATTGTTGGGTTCTAATTTCAAAATCTCACGGGCAATGAATTCCTTGATCTCTGTTTCATTAAAGCCTCTATTTTTTATCGCTTCAACAAAGATTTCCTCATACAACATGGGAAAAGGTTTATTCTTTGTCGAGATAATACCTGTGGCACCTATAAAGTTTATTACGTTGTCAATTAAGTCTCCCCATCGGTAGTCTGACTTAACATTGTTTATCCCATTGCCTATCAGGAAGATTTTGTCCATATAAGGTTACAGCCAACTAATAAATATACAAACCTTCATTCACTCTCCGAATTTTTTAAATGCTTCATTTTCAATCCTTCCAAATTCGCATTTTTAGATTGTTGTGCGGCAAGCAACTTTTACCACCCAATTTTCCCCTTCTTCCAAACGCCATCAAAAAGCAATTATTAATAAATCTAAGTACGAAATATAGCTATAACCATAGAATCATAAATAAATTTGCCTCATGCAAAACATCATTCTTGCCTCTCAATCGCCACGAAGAAAGCAACTGCTGGAGTGGGCGGAAGTTGCTTTTGAAATCGTAGTTAAAAGCACTGACGAAAGTTATCCCGAAGGATTACCTACAGAAGAAATACCGGTTCACATAGCCAGGCAAAAAGCAATAGCGGTAAAAAAAACTTTATTGCAGGCAGGCAGAAGCGAAGCTGGGATAGAAACCATTTTAGCAGCAGATACAGTTGTAGTATTAGATGCTCAAATTATCGGTAAGCCTGCAGACAGGGAAGATGCAATAAAAATATTAACCTCTTTATCAGGCAAAACGCATAAGGTAATTACCGGCGTCGTTATTCTGCACCAGAGAAATGAAATCGCTTTTTCAGACGTTACTTCTGTCGTTTTCCATCCTCTTACAAATCGCCAGATAGAATTTTATGTTGATAAATATAAGCCCTACGACAAGGCAGGCGCATACGCCATCCAGGAATGGATAGGCGTAGTTGGAATAAAATCAGTCACAGGAGATTTTTACAATGTAATGGGCTTGCCAGTCAGCAGGGTAGTACAGGAACTAAAGAAAATAGAAGGGATGCCCCAGCCCTAAAGGGAGTACGCGAAATCGTTGCTTATTCCTTCATAATTAAAGTAATTCAGTTATCACGTCATTATGAGTGATCCTCTTTCTTGAATCAAAAAAAGAAATGGGTAGAGACGTTGCAAATGCAGAAGCTGAAATCCCTTAGTTACAAGGGCTTTATTTAATGATATGAGCAATCGGCTTTTGCTCATCCAACAGTTGAATAAATATTCAGGATTTTCTTCTTTCTTCATCTTTTTGTCACTTTTTGCTTGCCCAAAAAGTAACCAAAAAAGGCAGCCGAAAATGAAACAGCCCATTTTCGGCGAGGTATTTCAATTAAGCTTTTGTACTACTGTGGTGAAGGACAGTGGAGCTTCGATGCCTTGACTGTCTGCCAAGGGCTTTTATGAATTAGACAATGCAAAAAAGAATACGCATGAAATACAAATTTTGAAGCCACAGTAGTACAAAAGCTTAATCAGGGAACGATGAAAGGAACGGGCTGTTTCGTTCCTTTCTTGAACTTTCTTTGGTTACTTTATTTGTTTCAAGACAAAGAAAGTAACAAATGATGATGCACTTACCGTAGCTGAAGAATAGATGATCAGAACAACTGAAGCTATAAGGCAATACTCTCTTACAATGTCTGCTTTTTTCATTTTAAAAAGGGATGCGATTTGCAAACATCATAGAAAAAGCGGATATTTAAACAACATCTATTTCATGAATGAACGGCTACTTCAATTCATCTGGCAGTTTCAGTACTTCAATAAAAATGAATTGCAGTCAGAGCAGGGCGACAGGTTAGCTATTATTCATCCCGGCACTTACAACACTCACCAGGGACCGGATTTTCTTGATGCTAAAGTGATCATAGGCAATACAACCTGGGCAGGTAATATTGAAATTCACATAAGATCTTCTGACTGGCTAAAACACAGTCATTCCGGCGACCGCAATTATTCGAATATTATACTGCATGTCGTTTGGGAAAATGATGCTGACATCACTTACAGCAACGGCGCGGTGTTGCCGGTACTTACACTGCAATCCCTCGTTCCAAAATTGTTGATAGACAGGTTTAAAGAGTTGATGGTACACGAAGCATTTGTGCCATGCGAAAGGTATTTACCGGTATTCGACGAAATGAAATGGACTGCATGGAAAGAGCGGATGGCAATAGAAAGACTGCAGCGCAAATCGGCAGTCGTATCTAACCTTTTAAAGGAGGCGAATAATCATTGGGAAGAAGTTTTCTGGTGGATGCTTGCACGCAACTTTGGTTTGAAGGTGAATGCAGACATTTTTGAAAGCATTGCTAAAAGTTTACCGGTAAATGTGCTTGCTAAACATAAAAACCAAATTCACCAGTTAGAAGGTTTTTTGCTCGGCCAGGCCGGATTGCTCGAGAATGATTTTTTGGAAGATTACCCAAAGCTTTTAAAAAGAGAATACCTCTTTTACCAGAAGAAATACCAGTTGAAGCAGGTTACGGTCAAGCCCTTTTTTCTCAGGATGAGACCCGCTAATTTTCCCACCATACGGCTTGCGCAACTGGCCATGCTGATCTACCAGTCGTCTCATCTTTTCTCAAAAATAAAGGAAACGGATTCTCTTACGGCCATAAAAGAGTTGCTTAATGTAACAGCCAATGACTACTGGCATTATCATTATCTAATAGACGAGGCAGGTGAGTATCATCCAAAACAGTTGGGAAAGCAAATGACAGAAAATATAATCATCAATACAGTGATACCTGTTTTGTTTGCTTATGGTTTGCATCATGCTGATGCGGACATAAAAAACAAAGCGCTCCAATGGCTGCAGGAACTTGCAGCAGAAAAAAATACCATTACCCAAAAGTGGACTTCCTTCGCAGTTTCTAATAACAATGCGCTTGAAAGCCAGGCGCTGATTGAATTAAAAAATAATTATTGCAATTGCAGACGATGCCTTGAATGTTCGGTGGGAAATGCAATTTTAAAAGGACGTGAACTATTGAGATGAAGGATTATAAAAATAAGAATAGTGTAATTAAGAAAATTGTCTTAATTTTATGGACAGATGTCTAAAACAAAAAGTATGGAAACTGAAAAAGTAGCTTTAGAGCAAAAAATAAACAAGGAAATCAGGGCTTTTGTGAAGAATGTAAAAATGGATAACCATTATAACGTGAAGAACGATCTTACTTATAATGAGTTTTTGGCTGACCGGATGTTACTGGTCTGTTCCATTCGCGAAGGCATACCCTATACATTGTTTACTTTGATACAAGACCTGGCGCCATTTAGCGACAATGACTGGGCTACTTTTCTTGACATGTCAACCAAGTCACTGCAACGTTACAGGCAGTCGGCAAGAAACTTTAAACCTATTCATTCTGAAAAAATAATTGAGCTTGCCGAAGTAACAAACCTGGGTTTGGAAGTTTTCGGCAACATGGAAAAGTTCAGGCTATGGCTGCAAACGCCCAACTTTGCGTTAGGCAATCGTAAGCCGATCGAGTTGCTAAAAGACTCTTATGGAAAGGAAATGGTTTTAGGAGAACTAATCGCTATCAATCACGGAATTTTGGCATAATGGAGGTTTTCAGGCTTGCAAGAGAAAAATATGCTGATGCGCTTTCAGGTAAAGGCGCCGCAATAAAAGGCGCCCGTTGGAACTCGCAGGGAGTTGAAATGATTTACACTGCCGGTAACCGGTCTTTGGCTATGGCCGAAGTCGCCGTCCACATTACACTGGCTACTTTGCCCGAAGACTATATGATGATAACCATGTATGTTCCTGACAATACATCTCTTAAAAAACTGAACGAAAAAGATTTGACTGAAGGCTGGAATGCTTTTCCGCATTCCCGTTCAACGCAACAGTTTGGTGATCGTTTTGTTTCTGAGAATCAATTTTGCATTCTGCAGGTTCCTTCGGCAGTAACGAAAGGAGACTATAATTTTCTGATCAATCCTTACCATGCTGAGTGTAAGAATATCAAAATCGTAGCAACAGAAAAGTTTCCTTTTGACAGCAGAATTTTTAGATGAGGAAGATTAGATGATAAATATTCGTCATTGCGAGGAACAGCCTGTCCCGCAACAAAAGCGGGAAAGCAATCCTACTTCATTGAAGCGTGATTTATAATGAGATTGCTTCGTCGTTCCTCCTCGCAATGACGAACACTAATTTTGACAACGATTTTATGTCAATTTTTTTGACCGGCAACTGTTCCCTGATTGAACATTCGTTGCGACGCTCCGTTCAACTGTTGTGCAAGCAGGAGCTTTAGTCGCATAATTGAAAAAGCTTCCAGCTTATAAAAACTATTCGCTATCGGTCGGTGCACCCTCATCATTGTCTTCAAATCTCGCAAGTTCCCCTTCATCGAGATCATCTTCGGGTTTTGGGTCTATTGTTAATTCGCCGTCTTGTTCTATATCTTTTTCTGCCTCTTCGTGTGCTGCAATCACGGCTTCATCTTTTGGAGTTGGCATAGGGTTGTGTCGAATATTTGGAGTATCATTGTCGAGTGGCATTGTTTAAAACTTTAGGTTTAAAACAGAAGCAATTAAAATTCTATGCCAGAAGAACCGCCTGTAAGTTTTCGCTTCCGATTATCTTTCCTCCTTTGCTTACAATATCTGCTTTGGCTTTCTCAAATCCTTCATCGTGGTTATAGGCTAACCCGAAACTCGTATCTCGAAACTATTTTTTTCCACTAGTCTTTTTCGTTGCCGCTTTTTTTGGCGGTTTGTTTTCACTTTTTACGCCTGCTTTTTTGGGAGGAGCGCTTTTTTTAGCGGCAACTTTTTTAGGAGCAGCTTCCTGTTTGATTCCACCTTTTCCTGCTTTTTCTGAAGGAAAAGATTTTTCTTCCTTTTCTCCCGGTGCTTCGGTTTGTTCAGCCCTTTCGTTTATATCTTCTACGGCAAGTTTGGTTAACCGGTCATCGGCTTCGTATTCTTCATTCAATGTTTCTTCGAACAACTTTACGGCTTTATCCAAAACAAGTTGCTTCGCATAAGCCCTTACCGTTCCATAGCCACATATCTCGTAGTGTTCGATCTTTTGTGCGCAGGCGATGATGGCGGCATCCTTTACTTCTGCATTCATGTCGGCAGCCAGTATTTTTTCTCCTTCGGTAATAATGCCTTCCATTCCTTTGCATTTTTGAGAGCCGCCGATCTTATCAAGCAATCCCGATAAAAAACTTTTATTTTCCACGCTCTCAAGTAAAGCTTGCACTTCATCAAGTCTTGTCCTTTGTTTTTCGGTAATGGTCAGGTGTTCCTGCAATGTGTTTTTCAACACTTCGTTTTGAGCCTTCTCAATCATGGCAGGCATAGCTTTGATTATCTGGTCTTCAACAGAAATAAGGTCCTGCACTTCGTGTTGTAAAAGCGCTTTTAAGTCATTCATTTTTTCCATAATCGTTTTTTTCTTACTATGAAAAAATTATACCTGACAGTATAAGATTTGTGTAGAATAACGCCACGAAGTCGCAAAGACACCAGGTTAAACGAGCCCTGCTGTTTTTTAGTTTTGGTGTTGCTGCCTTTTGCCGAATAGTATTACCATCTGTACAAGGAAGTGACACAACGATGTTGAGAAAAGACGCTTCGGCCGGCGACAAAAAAATGCATTACCTATTTTGTTTGATAAAGCTGAGTGGATATTCACGCTATTATTATTTGCTGTTTTTTGAAGAAATGAATAAGTTTATAAAGCAATCAGTTTGTATGATTTCATTTACTGCAACCATTAAAAGATTTGGAGAGCAAGGCGAGAAAACCGGGTGGACTTTTATTGATGTTCTTGAGAAAATTGCCCAACAAATGATGCCGGGAAACAAGAGATCATTCAGGGTAAAAGGAAGCCTCGACAAGTATATTTTTGAAGGAATGAGCCTGATACCCATTGGCGGAGGCAATTTTATACTGCCTCTGAAAGCGGAAGTAAGAAAATGCATTGGCAAAACCAAAGGCGCTGTTGTCGACGTAAAAATGGAAGTGGATGAAAGCCCTGTGATACTGTCTGCCGAAATGATGCAATGCCTGGCAGATGAACCTGCCGCTCTTGCTTACTTCAATAAACTGCCCGGCTCTCATCAAAAGTACTACAGCCGGTGGATTGAAAGCGCTAAATCTGATGCGACAAAAGCAAAGAGAATTGCAGAAACGGTAACAGCGTGTGCAAGAGGACAGCATTATGGTGAGATGATGAAGTCTTTGAAAGAAAGCAATGACTTACTGAAATAATTACCGGTGTTCTGTGTAAAGATTTATCGGAATCGATTTTCTAAGTTCTTCCATTTCCACGGGCGAAAGTGAGGGCAGGGAGACGGTCTCTGCTGCCTCTTTTAACTGGTCTGCAGTTCTGATGCCTACTACTGCTGACGTAATAGCGGGATTTTGCAACACAAACTCTATAGCCACTTGTGCCGCACTTCGTTCAGAGCCCGATAATTTTTTAATAGCTGCCGCTGCGTTTCGAACCTGCTCTTCTGTATAGCTTAAATAATTCTTTGCGGGTTTATTTACTAATAATCCGCTGGCTACACTGCCTCTGGCAAGTATTCCTATCGTTTGCTGGTGCAGCAAAGACAGACAGCTTTCTTCGGGTCTGCGGTCAAGCAGGCTGTATTGCATCATTACGCTCACAATATTAGAATTACTCACAAACCTGTTTATCACATTTGGCCTGATGGAAGAAATGCCGTAGTAACGTATTTTTCCCTGCTTCTGCAGCAGTTCAAAAGCTTCGACGGTTTCTTCAAATGGGTCATCCATTGTTCCGCCGTGCAACTGGTATAGGTCGATGTAATCGGTTTGCAATCGTTTAAGGCTTTCCTCGACTGCCGAAAGGATGTATTCTTTTTTTGCGTTCCATTCAAACCCGCTGCCATCGGCTCTCCACTGATTGCCTACTTTTGTCGCTATCACCACTTTATCGCGGCGTCCTTTTAAAGCTTTTCCAATCGATGCTTCATTCATTCCCTTATCGTATAGGTCAGCAGTATCAAAATAATTGATTCCATATTCTATTGCCTGACTAATGATCTTTTCATTTTCAACCTGGTCTGCTTTTAAAGACATACAACCAAAACCAATACGGCTTACTTGCAGATCCGATTTACCTAATTGAGTGTACTTCATATTTATGTATTAGTACTTTTCCTGCTAAATGTTTGCCAGCTATGCAATTTTGCCGTCTGCTTTATACAGAAAGAAACAACGGGATATTGATGAAAGCATGAAGTAATACAAGAAAAAAGAAAAGTTTGGGTTGATATAGTTCAACATGTACTTTTGCGCCGGAGAGTTGGCAGAGCGGTCGATTGCGGCAGTCTTGAAAACTGTTGACTGTAACAGGTCCTGGGGTTCGAATCCCTAACTCTCCGCAACCCACTTAGGTGGGTTTTTTCATGCCTTTTAGCCTCTTTTGTAGTGTTTTATTCTATTTCTTAATTCACTTTTTTAACACTTTCGGGGAATTTAGGACTGTTTTAGGACTGTTTTTAGGACTGAAATTATTAGGTAGACATTGATAATCAGGTTCGTTTATTTCTTTTTCGTATCATTTCAAGTAATCTCTGTTGTTGGAGTGCATCAACATTGGCTTCTTTCTCTGCTTTTTTGGATAGGTACGGTGTGAGTTTTGGTGCGAATATTTCCCTTACTATATCTTGGGGCGTTTCTTTTTCCGCTTCTGTCAACTGATTAATGAGGTGGTAAATTTTCCTTGGTAGATACAATGTACATTTTTCTTCGTATCTGGTTATGAGGGTTTCAATCAAATGTTGTACTCGTTCGACATCCTGCAAAGTAAGTTCATAACCAACATGCACCTTGTTATAAACCCCGTTCTTTACGTTGTGGTGCAACTTGTTAAGATTGTCTTGTATCTCTGTTATGTTGCTGTTAGCAAAATCAACATTCCACTTCACAAGTGCCGTGTGTATAAATGATGTTGTATAACTCATCTCAAAATCCGCTATTACCAAACCTGTTCTTATGTTCGTTTCCATGCTGCGAAGTTACCGTTATTCTACCAGCAGTTAAATTAACTGTGAGAAATGACCAGCCGCTAACATTTAGCAAATCCAAAATGTAATCAATCAATTCTGCATTCATAAAGGTCTTTTTAAGCCGCAACCCTTATAAATCCTTTGATGCTTGAAATGGGTCTTCCACCAGGTTTCCTGCAAACTTCATAACCTTCACGGGAGCCATCGGCATTGCTATTTCCTTCAATGGTTTGTATTCTATCACCTTCAACTTTTTCAACAAAGCCTGTATGGCCATGACCGCCGCCAAAATCCATATTGAAAATATCACCTGGTTGTGGAGTCTTCACCTTCAAAGCGCTGTTTACATTTGACCATTGATTAAGAACACCACCCGTTTTAACAAGTGAATTTTTTGAACCGTTTGCTTTGCAAGCTTCAGAAACACAAAAATAAACAAAGGCCATGCACCAGGAAGCAGGGAAATCAATTCCAACTGAAGCTAAATACTTTTTAACGTTAACCCCCCAATTTGAGCCTTTGGGTATTTCTTCCAAACCAATTTGAGTTTTTGCAACTTCAATAACCTTTGCAGCTAAAGAATTTTCTATTGTGTTCATCTACTTCTTTAGAAAGTAGTATTCAGGAATCCTGCAAACAACGTTTGCTGGTATGCTGAAAACTTGTTTATCAGGGTATGCGAAGCAATCGTTGAAATGTTTTGATAAGGTTCATCAGCATCAATGGGAGCGCCAACAGCCGCTTGTTGTGGCGCTGCTGGTGCAAATGGTTCAGCCGTGGCTGGTGTGGCTGTAATGGGCTTTATATCGGTAATCTTTGGGAGTATATCAACAACATTATGCAAAGCATTAAAGGTTGCTAAACAACGTTTTCAAACGTTCCATAATTTCAGTTTTCAGTTGTGTGATTTCAACATCTTTACCATGTGAAATGACATCAGCTTTGTCATTTGCGTCTTTCGTATCATTGAATACTTCCACGGCATCAGCTTTCAGTTGTGTTATTTCATCGTCTTTATTGTGTGAGATTATATCAGCAGCATCATTAGCAACTTTCGTATCATTGAATTGAGTAACAGCATCTTCTTTCAAATGTGTTATTTCCTCAGTTTTACTTGCTGCCAATTCATCCGAAATAACAGCATTAACTTTAAATTGAGTAATGTTGTCGGCCATGCCATCAATTTTTTTCTGCATTGAATCAATCGTTTTCTGATTCATGGTTTGGAAAACTCTGACCAGACTACTGATAAACGGCATATTTGGATTTATGGTCAATACGTTTTCCATGATGCTGGTTACTTCATAAGTACTAATCAAAAATGAGATTAAACCGCTTAGATAGTAAGCATCTATAGGAATGATATGTTTCATCACAATGTCGAGGGTGAACACAGCAAGCAGTAAAACCATATAAAGAAGGAACTTTTCCAACAATCCCGTCCGCAATTTCCTGGATGTAATGGGTTCTTTTCTTTTGTAAGCAGCCGTGACACCTGTAACAACATCCAAAATGGTCAGTGAGAATATTGCAAAAATGAATAGGTGAATCCCCGAAAAGAAAAACCACACGGCAATCAAAGCCTTAACAATAACAGGCCAATTATCAACCAGGTATTTCCAAAAACTTGTCATCAATTTTTTCATATATTCCATAACTTTTCTGGAATTTGGCAGGTGTTCTGAGGTCGGATTGTTTGCAGCGTTATTGTAAAAACAACCCCACTGGTTCTGTCAGCAGCATTATCTGCAAACGGTTGAATGCTGGTTGATTTTTGAAAATCAAAATCCATTTGCTCCTGTAACCACGCAAAAAAATCTTCAGCGATTAAAAGGGCATCTGACTCTATTTGCAGGTCATGCTGTTCAATTTCTTTATTAACCAAATCCGCAATTGTTACCTCAATACGATGGTTCATTGCTTTGTTAGCAATATTCGAGTCAATATATGCAAGGTTAACAACAGGATAAATGAGGGCTGATTCTGCATTGAAATCAAAATCACTTTCAACCTTTACCGTATTAATTTGAGCATGTGTTTCAAAAAAGTTTTGAAGCTTGTTTGTTATCTGAATAAGGGTTAACATTTATCAATGTAGTATGGCGAAGCCATCCTTTTAATGGTATGCGAAAGCATCCTTATTTAATTTTTAAGGCTGAAGCGCGAATCAAAGAATGAATGTTAACGGTTTGGGTTTCAGCAACCATATTGTAAAACTCAAATTCGGTTGTGTAGTTTCTTGAATCTGTCACAACACCATCAGCATCTTTTTGAAGGTCGGCTTCATAAAACAATTGCTGGGTTGCCAGGTCAATAAAACTGTTTTGAGCCGCCACCAACTCTGAACCATAACTTGAAACACCTTTCAGGTCAATTTTGTCACCATAATCACCAGCATTATTTCCGAAATATTCAATCAACCAACCTACTGAAAGGCTGTCAGATTTCTTATTGTAAATGAGCGTTTCAAAGGTTGCTTTCCTTTTAAGAATAGTATCACCCAAAACCACATCTGGAATGGTAACTACAATGTCAAAATTAAAATGCTGTTGTGCCATATTGTTTTTGTTTTGTTTTATTTAATTTTTAATAAGCAAACACCCAACCTGTACTTTTATTTACATAAACACCTTCTGTTCCGTCCGTCTGGTAAACGTGAAGACCGATTGCAGGTGAAGCAATGGCAATTCGTTGTGCCTGAGTCATTCTTGGTGGAAGGAAACCAGAAGTTGTACTGTTAATAGCAAGTTTTGCGGATGGTATAGTAGTTATAACACCTGTTGTTTTGTCTAAGGTTAAATTGCCTGTTGCATAATTAATATTTAGAAAGTCAACACCTGCGTTGGTTTCTCTTATTCTTAAATCCGCATTCCCTAACCCGATAACAGGATTTTGGTTTAGGTCTAACCCTAAATTAAGTCTGTAGGCTCCCAATGTGCTGTATAAACGATAACCCCAATTAATATTTGAGCCTGTTGGCAAGACAACACTTGAAGCCAAAGTTTGATAACTTGTATTAAATCCATTAGAACCTATCCTAAATGCATTAACATTTGAAATATTAAAGATATAATCCCCATTCCCTGTATTAAAGATGGTATTATCTTGGTTATCAGTACCCATTGAATACGCAACAATTGAAGTACTTCCCCCTCTATAAATAGTCATAGCTGTAGAAGCTGTAGAAGCTGTTGGCGGGTACACATTACGGGTGTTCAAGCTATTCCAAACACCAGTAAATATATCATTTGTGTTTGTGGTTGTGTTATAAATCTGAAGACCTGTTGCAGGTGTTATGATGGCATCCCTTTGGGTTGTGGTCATTCTTGGTGGAAGAAAACCTTTGGTTGTACTCTGTACATCTAAAGCTGCTGATGCACTTATGGCTCCGCCTATTGAAAGCGGTTTTGCGAAATAATTAGAAGTACCGTTAATAGTAAAGTAATTAGTAGCTCCATCGTTTAAAATAAAATTCCATCCCAAACTAAAAAGGGCATTAAAACCTACATTCGGACTCGAAGAAATAGAACTCATATAACCGTTAAACGAAGCACCCCCATTAATAAACAACATTTTTCCAGTTGTCACGGAAGTTCCGTCTAAAGACAAAATTTTAATAGCAGGCGTTCCAAAAGCCAGCGAATAACCTGAACCCCAAACATCATCTATACCTCCAGATATATAGGTAACTGCACCGTTTCCGTTGTTCTTTCCTATAGATAAAGAAGTATACCCACCAACACCCTGAGCAGGGTAAGGAGATTTGAATGTTACACCCCCTACAGCATCAACTACAATTCTTTCAACATTGTTTGTTCTGAATCTTAAAGACTTAGAGTCCGTTGTGCCAATAAAGCTATTAATGTCATCAGATAAAATATTACCAGACAAACCCCAACCATTCATTGGTAAATTGGTTAATTGACTCCCGTCCACGGCTGGCAATTTACCTGTAACGTCAAGTTTAACAAGCTGTAAAGCACCATTGAAAGTGTTACCCTGAGTTGTCAGGTTTGCTGTAATAGGTTGATAAGTGCTTGCAGCATTTGCAATGGTCAGGTAAGAACCTTTTTGAGCATTCCAAACAGGGTCAGTTTCAGTGAAAGATGTCAAGTAATTAGCAGGGTTTGCTGTCTTTGGATAAAATTGATTAGTTGCTGAAATCTGAGTCAGATAGTTTGGTTTATCACTTAGCCAAATAGGGTCTGTCTCTGTGAATGAAGTCAAGTAATTAGCAGGGTTAGTTGCCAATGGATAATATTTAGCATCACCAGCAGATTTGGTGTAATAATTACCTTTCTCTGATTGCCAGATAGGGTCTGTTTCAATGAACGATGTGAGGTAACCAGCAGGGTTGCCATTTAAGGGGTAATAGCTGTTATTTGCTTCACCTGTTGTGTCAGACAATCTCAGTTCTAAATAACCTTTATCAATGATGGTTCTATCATCAAAAGTTTGGGTTGTTGAAATATCTTCTGAATACTTCCAGGGTTGGTAAAGTAATGAATAATCATAACCATCACTAAGACGCATTTTTTCGGTAAACTGACCATAGTTGTCAACAGAACCAAGCTTTACGCTATGTGAGCCATCACGGCCAAAATTGCTGTCAAATACAATTGCGCCACCCCTTGCAGAACCAGAAATCATAGCACCAGCCAAAGGGTATGGTGTTTCATCATTATCATTTTTCAACGTAATGAATGGTGTCGGGTAATCACTCCCATTATCTTCAGATTCCTTTCGATAAATAAAAACTTCACCCGAATCACTGATTGATTTAGTGCTTACATTGTCAAAGAAAGATTTGTTACCATTTATACCTTCATCTCCAGTTTTATGAACAGCATTTTCGTCTAAAGTATCAATTTGGGTTTTAGTGTAATAGTTATCTTTATCAGCTTCCCAAACAGGGTCAGTTTCAGTGTAACCAGTTAGATAACCAGCAGGGTTAGTTAATCTTGGGTAAAATGCAGTAGTACCGCTTGCAATAGTTAGATAATTGCCTTTATCAGCTTGCCAAATCGGGTCAGCTTCTGTGAAAGGAACAGCTTTTTCTGAACCTGATGTTGAATTACCACCGCATGCATTGTTTTTCACCGTGTACCAGCCCAATGTCTCTGAAGTTAACTCAGTGTCAGTATACGTACCGTCTGTGATAAGTTTGTTTTCCTGAAGAAATGTAATCAGTTGCAATTTGTATTGCGCCCGTGCATTCTCATATAAACTTTTTACGCTGTCAATTTCATCACCTGATAAATTTGTCGCTGAATTATCTGATAATTTCAAAACACCTTTGTTGGTTACTTTGTAGCTGTTAATCAGGATAAATTCACATACCACAGCTTGTATAAGAAAAGGTTGAATGTAGTCATCTAAAAGCTGCTTGTAAGCCGCGTTTATAACATAATCAGGTGTTAAACTCTTTTTGTAAATTTCATCAACCAGGGACGCAAATATTGTGTTGCCTAAAATGGGTTTCAATTCTACGTCTTGAACCAATAAAATAACTTTCGATAATATTTTGGAGTCGACATTTGATTGTATAACGCTTTCATTTTTTATTTGGGATTCAGATATGAATAAGACTCTTTTCATGTATCAATTTCTTTCTGAAGTAGTATGTGAAACATCCTAATTGGGTATGCGAAACATGCTTATTGCAGTTTACTAAAAACAAAAAACCCTGGGGGTTAGGCCAGGGCTAATTAAATTAATCTTTCTTTCTTGCTTTAACTTTTACTTGTTTCCATGTATGTCTGCACCAGGGAGTCGTTTCATCATTATCGGGATTATGATAAAATCCACCAGCGTATCTGTAAACATCGTATTCAAAAATTGAACCCATGGTTTGGATTTCTGCGCGCGTATAAAGTCGATTATTTTCAATCAGCTTCACGCAAAAGCTTCTCGATGTTGGAAGCAAGTCATCGCCATCGACATCAGGTCTTTTTATATATTGATAAAGAACCGTAACACCCCCCGAATCTGGCACTTTTGCAGCATTCGGTGGCGTAATTTTAACCCTGTCACTGGTATCATATTCAACCTTCACAATGCCACTGTCATTCAAATCCTGAAGTATGTCTTTTAGGCCGTCTGTTGTCTCATTTAAGCCCGCTTCTTTAGTCAGCAAGTCATTGAGTTGCTCCAGGGTCAAACCCTTCACATCATGCTTTAAAACGTAATCAGCAACATCTTCTGATTTGGAAAATTTAAGATTGAAACCGTCTTCAATCACTTCGAAATCTTCAAACAGGGAGCCTAAATGTGAAATTTTCTGATAATCTTCTTCAGTTAGTTTACGACTGGTGTTTTTTTTTACATCAGCAACAGGTGTTGTTGGTTGTGTTGGCTGACCAGGTGCAGCGCCGCTATCAATAATTGGTGATTCAGGGCTTTTAACAGATTCAGAAACCCTTGGCACTTCACCCAATAATCTGTCACCACCTGTTGGCAAAGCGGGTAAACCTGCATCTTTTCTTAGTTCATCAATGGTCATTATCTTTTCACGGGTAACATCACTGATTTGATTGAACAGTTGTTGGTCAACAAATTCAACCTTTCCAGCAACAAGTTTGAAACCACTAAACAACATATTCAAAGCCGTTTCAAGTTCTGCACGTTTGCCGCTAACGTAGTTCTTTTTAAAGATATTGTAAGCAACTTCCAGTTCTTGTGAACCGCCAAGCTGACCAGCCGTTTTAACCCCAAACAATGAAGGTGAAACAACCTGGTGTCCTTTGAAAATATCATCTGATGTTGCTTCCCTTAAAGCATTGTAAGCGTCCACCCAATCATTCACGCCAAGCTGTTTAACTTGAGCCTCTTTGCCTTGTGCGGTCTGGAAATCAACAATAACTTTCTTGCCATTTTCACCTGTATGTGACTCGCTGATGTTCTTTATCATTTCACGTTTTACGTCTTCAGGTACAGTACCATTTTGGAAGAAAGTAATTATCGAACTCACAGAAAAATGATTTTTGATATTGTTCAAATTGAAATCTCTTATGGCAATATCCGTTACAATATTTTTAATTGAGCCATTGTATTCGGGAGACGGATAAACACGGTTAATGGAAGGAAAATAGCCATCAAAGTAAAATATCTTGCTGGTTGAAGTATTGTTCTTTTGTGTCCAACGGTCGTATAAAATATTTTTTCTGCCTACATACGTCCAGTCTTCAGCATACCAGAACTTGGTCTTGCTTTTGTTTGTTCTTATGTGTTGCGCTGGTATAAAATGATACTCAATTGGTTCAGCAAAAAGGTTGTAAACCACTTCCACCGCAAAAGCGTTAAATATCAAATAGTCTTTTGTAATCTTTGAAATAAATTCATTGATTCCATCTTGAGCATTAACTTTAAAATCGAGCTTTTTACCATCCTGACTCTTTAGACCATCACCAATAATGTAAGTACTCTTCGCATTGATAATAGAGGCATGAATCGGAGATTCCGAGTAAAGATAGATTAGGTAGTTAGGATAGTTATTGTCAACACCATAATAAACAAAACTCTTATCATTGGTGAATAGGTTTTCCCAGGGCTGAGGTATTTGGGTTTTTTCAAATTTCAATACTTGTAAATCTTCCATTTAATCTTTCTTCAAGTAGTATTGCTTTAGTATCTTTATTGGGTATGCTTCGGCTTTTTTATCGTTTATTTGCAACTGACTAAAAATGATAGTATGAGCTTTGATTCTTTTGATACATCTGAAAACGAAAAAGATTTTTCTTTAACCAGATACTTAGAGCATCTTGGTTTTTTTCAGGAAAGAGATAGTGATAAAAGAGACAATTTCATCATGGAATATATTGACCCATTTGCTGAGGTAACATATACTGTTGATTTAACAATTCATTACAACCTCTTTTATACGTATTTTTCATTGCCGTACATGGAAATTTTGTTTAAAAGAAAATCAGAAAGTCACCTTCGGTTTAAAGGGTTAGCACCGTTAAACTTTGATGATGCTATGACTATTTTTAATGCTGTATTACCAACTAAAGAATATTTAGACGCAAAAGGAATTGGTGAAGGGAAGATTTAACCCTTATAAAAAATTAAATCATCTTGAGTTTCTGGTGGTGTAATGCTAATAATACCCTCATTATAGTCTTCTGACGTGGCATCAATTACTTTGCACAATCCCTGTTCAACAATGCCGTCTGTTAATTCATTAATTGTGTATGTGTAAACACCAGGGTCAACATTAAGGGTTATATAAAATTCATCATACCTGTCAGTAAAAGCAGAAGTATTTGCTGGCAAGGGATAGGTGAAAGTTTTGTTGGTATACTCTGAAAATAAAATTAAAATATATACAGGGTCAACAACGGTTGTGTTTTCCGATACGGTAACAATAAGACGTGATTGAAGCTGAGTTTTGTCAATGAGTAGCATTAGTAAATTAGTATTGCTTGGCAATCCTTTTTAGGTATGTGAAACATCCTGGTTTCTATTCAACCAAAATATCTACATATTCAACCGTAATGTTTGTGTTCTTAAACTTGTCGTAAACAGATGTATCAATTCCAGGGTTGGTCATTATTATGTTTAGTCCAGTGTCCTTTTTAAGCTTATCAACTTTTCGGTTTTGAACCTCTTCAAAATATGGTTTACCGCTATATCTAAAGCTTACTGAACCTGATGGTAAAATCATTGCAACATCATCAGTGTATTTCAAAGCAACTTCAATTGATGCAATATCTAAATCACTTCCCTGGTATTTTAACCAGCTTCTATCAACATCAGTTTTTGTAACCTTCCCAAAGGGTGGGTTGGAAACAATGGAGTCAATCCTGCCATATTTTGCAACGATGGAGTCCCAAATACTTTTATCAAAAATGTCACCTTGAATCCAAATTGCATCAGGTAACAACCGTTTGCCAATTTCCAGGTATGCAGGGTTTCTTTCAATGCAGATTTGGTGTTCAATATTACCTTCATAAGTATCCCTAATCTTGGCACAAAAAGAAAGGATTCCAATGCCAGCACACATATCAACACAAACACCAGACCTGCCAGCAAACAATGCAAAGTCATAAGCCATATCTAATGGAGTAAAGTATGCTGAATGTGATGTAACATCACTTATATAACCAGGGTTGAAATTCTCATAAATCTTTTCCAGTTCTTCCAATGATAGCTTCTTTTCATTGTCTATTAACGCCTTAATTTCTTTCTGTTCTTTCAGTTCTACTTTGGATAACTTCATGTATCCTGGTAGTATGCGAAGCAACCTTTTTAGGTATCAGATTCCAACAAAAAACCCTCTGCTGAATTGCAAAGGGCTTAGCATTTTATAATGTGAGAAAGTTAAATTAAACCTGAAACTATTGAGTCATCAACCAACAGAATTTGCTTAGTATCTACACCAGCAAAAGTAAGTGTATGACCTTGCATATCTGCATCTTGAATCCCTGTTCCTCCAGTAGCGGCTGATAATTCAAACAATCCGTTCAAACCAGCAGCAAAGTACTTTTGAGTTTTTGTTTTTACCAAGACGCTGACAGGCTGATTAAGTACAGCTTCAACGAACTTTTTATTTTCAATAGAAAGACCAGCCAAAACCACCGTCATTGTCTGGGTAAAAAAGGCAGTGCCTTTCGCGGAATCTTTCGTTAATGTTTCCTCGATTCCAGCAGAAGATTTAAGCAAACCAATTTCAACATATTTCTTTGTTGCATCCAGTGCTATGTGATTCACAATGCCATCAACCGATGTTGAATAAGCATTTGTCGAACCTGTAACTGTTGCCAAATCCTGAAACGCTATCACCCACATCTTTTCTAAACCGCCAACGATTCCTTCAGAACCACAAGCACGGGGTAAAGCAACTAAACTTGAACAAGCCATTTTATTTATAAGGTTATTAAATAAGGGTTGGTGTTATTTCAACCAACCCATTTTATTATATTTTTTTTGTTACTGCTTAAGCAGCAGTTGCAACACCTACTAATTCAGGTCTAACAACAGCCACCCCAACACTTGAATAAATGTCACAGTACCAATTTTCAGATTCCATAGAAAAACGTAGTTTGGCTTCATCAGAATGACCGTCCAAACCTAAGTGTAAGTTTGAAATCCTTGTTGCATAAACTTTACCAGAAGCATTCAAACCAGCTACTGGTTCAATCTTAGCCAATGTGCCATACAAAGCCATATCATCAGTTGCTTTGAAAATGTTTCTGTTTGCAAGGGCAACCAGGTAAGTTGCGTATTCATCCTCACCCACAAAAATTCTGAAATCATCTTGTGTTCTTTCAGTGACAGGCATTGCCAGATAAACACTTTGAAGTTTTGCGATTATGTCAGCACCAGTTGCAGTGATTGCGAAGCCTGCACCAACTTGCTTTTCTATTCCATTAATGAAGCGAAGGTTTGAACCACCATCAACAATTGATGTATCACCTTTCCAAATTAATTGTTCAATCTGAGCCGCAAATAAAGCTGCCCTATTATCCATTACACTCTTTGCAAATTCTGGTGTAAAACCATTTTCAGGTGAATTGCCAGCAGCAACCATCTGAGCAAAAAATGTACTATAAAGTGCCTTCGAACAAATGTTTGTGTTATCTTTTAAAGGTTTAACAGTTATAACTTTATCAGTTAAAATTACAGAACCCAAAGCGTTTCGTGTACCGCAGTTTGAACCATCCTGAAGGATAACGGTATTATCCATTTTAAGTATACCAGTACTGCCTTTAACATCGAATTGCACTGCACTGTTATCAATCAATAATTTTGCTGTTTTAGCAGAAGCTACTGCCTGCA
Organism: uncultured Segetibacter sp.; assembly: GCA_964251885.1. GTDB lineage: Bacteria > Bacteroidota > Bacteroidia > Chitinophagales > Chitinophagaceae > Segetibacter. The sequence goes on from CAXUMK010000005.1 coordinate 40,486, forward strand.
AAGCGATTTGCTTTGAGTTATTTTGGACATAGGCCGTAAGGGCTGAAGTATCAAAAGACATTTATGTTATCATTTTAAAAATCGTCTTATTTTTAGGGTTAAGAAATGGGTTTAATATCTCTTTAAATCTTTAGTATGCCTTAATTATGTATGCAAATCCTTTTTATTTTCTTGTACTATTGAAAATATTTACCAGCTCCAGCATCTTCTCTTCTTTAGAATCTGCAACAACATTATTGGTGTTGGTCTTTGTAAATTCAGCAGGGATATTTGCAAGTGATTTGATAGTTGTGTTAAGTTCGGAAAATTGCTTTGCAAACTCATTTACCTCTTCTTTGTTAGCTGACATTTCTTGAGCAGATTTTAAATCATTGATGACAGTTTGCAGTTCACCAATAGATGTGCTGATTGCTGAAATTTTATCTTCCAAAGCTTTGATTGCATCAGCCGTTGCACTATCTTCAGCAACCTCTGCTTCTGGTGTTTCTGTTGTACCTGTTGCAGCCGCTTTAACGGGTTCTTTGGTTGTTCCTGAAGTTGAATTATCACCACTTTCGTCTTCCCCTTCAATGCTGTCAATAAGACCATCTTTAACAGTAAACTTCGAACCGTCTTCAGTTTCATAACTTCCATCAGGTGCAGTTGTCAATGTGCTATCAGCATTAATCAATTCAACCTTACCACCAACTGCCAGTTCTGAAATGTTTATTTCATTTGAACCATATATTTTTGGTGTATCGGATTGTTCAGCAACATTGCCAAGCAAAAGTTTTAGAGTGTTCAGTATTTCTTTCTTTATGTTGCTCATCATATTATTTAGTTTATCTGGTAGTATGCTTTGTAGATGTATAAGCACCACCCAAAAAAAATGATACATTTTATTCTATTACTTTTTGTTTTTGGTTAGCAGTTTGTTTAATGCTGCAAGGGTTGAAAGAATTTCTTTATCCGTTGATTCCTCTTCAGGTTTTTGCATTTCAAAAAATTCAAAAAGACCTTCAACGCTAAAGCCTTTGCGATTGCCAGCTTTAATGTCAGACCAAACATTTTTATCCTGAACCTTGCAGCCAATAACCCATGAACCATTGGGAAGATTCAAACCCTTTGGGGAGTTTATACCCTTGCTTTCATCAATGATGAAAGATTGAAAGATGTATGATTTTGCTGAGGTGTCAGAGTGGTCTAAATTAAGGTTGGATTGCAAACCTTTCTTAAAGAAAACTTGTGATATTTCCCTGATGGTATCAACTGAAAAGAAAACGTTGAACTCCCTACCATCAGGTAAACGTCTATATATTTTTAAATCAGGTATCATAACCGCGCCCATCACTTCCATTTTTTCATCATTGGTCGTGAATTGCATGTTTACAGGATACTTTGAAAATGCGATGAAGTCACTTTCAATTGCTGGTTCTGATACAAATGCAATTGCATCAACAATAGAGTCCGTACTCTCATTTATTTTTAGTTCATAGGTTGGCAATGATTTGTTCATTCAGTGTTTTAAATATTTAGTATGTGAAACATCCTTTTTAATGGTATGCTTTAGCATCCCAATTTTAGATATGCTAAGCATCACATAAAAAACCCCTTACATTGCTGCAAAGGGTAAAAAGAAAAAGAAAGAATCACGCTTTTTATATTGTTTTCATTTTATTCAAAAAGTTTGTTCTGTCTTCATTGTTCTTCAAATCTCTGTCAGAGATATAAGCCTGAACAATTTGATTTTGCGGATTTGTTACCCTTACATCTTGGGGTATTGGGTTGGCGCTTGCAGCACCCATTGCCGATATTGTTGGCGCGGATGCAACTGAGGGTGCAGAAGCACCAGCAGCCGAACCACCACCAGAACCGCCTGTAGTGTCAACTTTAAAAATGTTTTTAACAGCAGCAAAACCAGACGTTGCAGCAATCACAGTTGAAGCCACTTTTGCAGCCGTGCCAAAGGGTTCTGGAATCAGTGATTTAGCCCGCCAAATTTCAGTAATACCAACATAAGTATTCATTAACGCGTTGGCTGCATTCAGTGCCTTATTGGCAACGGTCTGCTTTGCAAAAAGGTTACCCAAAGCACTAACAGCACTACCAACATTTTGCACAACACTTAGTTTTGAATTTAACTCATCATTATCCAGTTTTTTGGAGCTGTCAGTATACCATTTTTTCAGTTTAAGTTGCGCATCAACATTACCACCCAACAATTTATATTCAGCATCGTATTGAGTTTTTAAATCATCCCGCTTAATCTGATTTTCTGACAGCAATAGTTTTCTTGTTAAATCAAAACGTGCTTTCATTTGCTCTTCAGTCAAAGCACCTGCATCAGGGTTGTCAATTTTAACACCACCAACCTTCGCCCTGTCAGCCAAAGCTTTTGCCAAACCAGCAGCCAAATCAGCTTCCCTTTTTGCAGTCTCAGCAGCTATGCTAACTTCCAAAGCATTGATGGCATTTGCACGTTTTTTTCGATACTCCATCAACAATTGAGTCCGTGTCTCTTCAGTAATTTTTGTGTTTGCCAATACTTGCTGAAGTTCAATGTGATAATCAGCTTCAATTTTTTGCCTCTTAGCCTGGTTCACATTTTCAATGACTGTAACGGTGTTTTCTTCATGCAGCTTGTCTATTTCAAGCTGTGCTTTCATTTCAGCTTCATCAATGGCTTTCTTTCTTGCAGCAGCTTTTGCAGCAGCAGCCTTTGCAGCAGCATCTGCTTTTGCAGCTTCTTTCTCAGCCGCCTCATTCATTTTTTTTGTATGCTTGCTTGCTAAAGTTTCCCGTTCATCTAAAACTTCTTTGTATTCCTTAGTTTCTTTGTCATACAACCCTTTTTTGATTTGATTATTTGCCAGCTCTAAAGCATAGGTGTCTTGGCCTTCTTCCTGTAAATGTTTAATTCGTTTTTCATTTTCTTCAACCCTGTTCTTTGCAATTTCCCTTGCAATGTCTTTCTCATTGTCTAAACGCTTCTTATTTGCCGCGTCCTGGTAGTTTCCCACCACGTCCATACCTTTCTTAACATCTGCAATTGCACCTTTAAAATCGCCTTGAATCAAGCTTACCAATGCCTTTACAGGCGCTTGCACATATTGAATAACAGCATTGCCAACACCCCACACAATTTCTTTGAGTTTGTCGAACATTTCGCCCAAATTGGCCAGCGATGGTACAACCTTTAAAACGGCTGTTTTTATTTCATCAAAATTGGCAACAACATAAGCAAGCGCTGATATTAATAAACCAATCCCAATGGCTTTAAATGCCGTTCCGAAACCAGTTGTTGCAACAGAAGCACCTTCTGTTGAAGTTTTGGTTAAACCCATTACCAGGGATAAGTTTTTGAATCCGTTTTTAAGGTCATCAACGCTGTTCAATGCTGCTGAGAATGCCATTAAACCCTGAAGCTTCGCCATTGTCTCACTGGCCTTACCCGATTCGACTCCTAAGAAGGCCATGCCACCAGATACCCCTTGCAAAGCACCAGTTGCACCTTTGGCAACGGAAACCAAACCCTGCAATTTATTATCAGGGTTGAAAGATTTGATTGTGTCGTTGTATTCACCAAATTGGTCTTTTAACTCTGCAACCCGCTTTGCAGCTTCCCTGAATTTTTCGTTGTTTACGCCCTGGCTGTTTGCAATTCGTTGTGCTTCAAAATTTGCTTCCTTTAATGCCTGCTTGAGTGTTTGCACACTTTTATCCATTGGAGTATCACCAATGGAAGCAAGCTTCTTTTTTGCATCCTGCACACCAGAGTCAATGTCACTGCTATCCAGCCCAACTTTAAATATTATTTCTTTGTCATCAGCCATGTTTTCTTTTTGAAAGTAGTATTGAGAAATCCAGCAAACAAAGTTTGCTGGTATGCTTCGCATCCTCTTTAGGTATTGCTTTAGGAATCTATAAACTGTTTTATATTGGGATTTTTTGAAGTGTCACAAGTGAAGTAACGTTCGAAGAAATATATTGAATCTCTAATACTTTGAAGTAAGCGTGACCAAGTTCACCCATGTCAATAAATATTGGTGTCCTTAAATTCAAATTGCCAATATCAACTTGGTTTAAATATGCTTCAGCTTCAATAATTGTCATATTGGGGTTGGTCAAATCACTTGTTTGGTTGATGTAATATTCATCATAAACAGGGTTTGCATTGATGAAAGGCTGAGTGGCATTAAACCAATATTTCTTTGGTGGTGAAAACAACAAACTGTCAGTTGCTGTATTGTCTGTTGATGAACCAGGGATGTAATAGTGACTTGCTTGTGGATATTTCATATCAGCACCAACATAGACCGTATCATTTACGCTTGCAGCGTTTAAACCTGTATAGACCTTTACAATATTCCAGGGTTCAGCACTATCTTTTAAACCATTGTAGAAAAGAATCCTAATATTGCTTTTGACAGGTTTCTTTGTTGTTGGTTCAAGACCACCCGAAACAATCATTGGAAAAACTTTGGAGTTGCCAGCAGGTTGAACCAGGGGTGTTGCAGAAAATATTAATTCCACCTTTTTGGTATCAATCACGCCATAAGAATCAGAAAAACTCTTTGTACCATAATTTTCTGTGAAGCTTTTTTTGTAGTCATCATTCAGAAAATCCGAGTCGTCTTTGTAGGTAAAGACATAATTTTTTGGGAGTGATACATTTGTTTTTATCTTGAAAGATTGACTGTAATCTATTTTATCAGTCCAATCCAAAGCAGTATTTTTTAACAATGCTGGTGAGGTTAAAGCATAGTAGTCATCATAGGGTTGGAAGATTAAATGCTTTGGATTCTCAAGATTGCTGTATACATAGAAGTTGAACAGGTTTATCACTGATTTTACAAAGTCAATTTGTTTAATACCCACTGGTGCAAATGGTGTCATAATATCAAAACTTGTATCACCAGCAACACCAAGATTATAGTCAGAATTAAGACTTGAATAACCATCTTTTGGAAGGTTGATATAAGCTGAGTCAACTGTTAAATGAAGTTGTGGTGTTGTGATTGTTATTGCTGGGTTATTTTGTTTCACCCACATTTTTAAAATGAACTGTGTGTGTTGTTCATAATCCCTCTCACCAATATCGAATGTTAGAGTCTTTGAGGAAATGACTGAATAATTTTGAAGTAAAAATGTATCTAATCCTTCAACATGACTGTTGTTTGCAGACTGGTCATTTAGATTTGCGTAATTGTATGTAAGGTCATTGTAGTTTGAATCGGTGGGATTTACATAAGGTCTGGCCACCAATATTGCAGTACAATCAAAATCATAAGTGCTGAGGTTTTCAATATTCGAAAGTTCGATGTTCACCCTCATGCTTGTCCTTATTTTTCTGTTCAATCTGATAACAGTGTTGGGTAAACCATTGTAATTGGTTGTTTCATAAACAAATAAATCTGGCATAACAACACCATTGTTTTGAACATCAACCCATGATAAAGCAGGTAAAGGAATTGAAAATTCTGTCACGTTAAAACCAAAAGCAACACCATTGGTTTCTGTTGTCGAACTCAATATCTTTTCATAATACCTTCCCGCTTCAGTCGAAGCTTTGCTATATTTTCCAATTGAATTATTGGTGAAAGGTTCTTGGTTGTTTGGCACAATCAAAGAATTGAATTTATCAATTAGAACTGGTGAGCCTTTCACCTCATAAGTAAACGTTGTACCCGTTACACTATTGAATATTCTATCAAAATATTCCTTCACATACACGGCTGGTCTAAGGTTCTTATCATTCAAATAATTGTATCTTGTTGAAGTTAGATTCAATGTGTTTCCAGTGCAGGTATAGCCATAATCAATAAACGGGTAAACATAGCCTGAACCCTTTGAAAAAGGTGTTGTGGCGAACGCTCCATTCTCAAATCTTTCAGTTTGAAGACTCCAACTATTGGTAAGGTTTACAATATTGAAATTATGACTAAGGTCATTCAGGTTAAGGTCACTCAGCAGCTTTTCATTTAACTGCGTTTTAAAGTCAATGAAAGCACCCGTAACAACGGTTTCATAACTTATGTTACCAAACTTATCACAATTAATTTGGAGCACCCTCAATGAGCCTCTAAATAACAAAATACTCTCTTCGAAAATCAAACAGTCAACCGTCCTTAAAGGATTATAGTTGAAGAACAATTTGTTGGTTAATGTAAAGTCAGTGACCTGGTTCAAATGAAACAAAGAACCAAAAGCCTGGTTATTGGTTTTGGTTCCTTTAAATGTTATGGTCTTGCTGATGGTGTCCGACCTGCTTGAAATATCTGCAACATCAGCAACTGAAAATATTGTTGTAAAATCAACCTCTTCAACCTCCAATTTTATATAATCATTGGCTTCAACTAAATAAACTGAATACATCTTTCTTTTAATCAATTAGTATTATTCAGTCCAGTAAAGCCTTAGCACTTGGTTCCTTTTGATGATACACCAACCGATATGTTATTGGTTGAACCAGCAGTGAAGTTGATTGAAGAGGTTACATTATTCTGTGCTCCAAAATTGCTGAATGTTTGACTTGTTGAATTACCTGTTAAGTAAACAGCACTGATACCCTTTGTCTTAGTCATATTAGCCATAACAGTTGCATTCAATTTGTAAACAACACCTGCAACAAGACCTGGAATGAAACCTGAAGTTGAAGAGGTTGAATGATTGCTGTTATATGTATAAATCAAAGCATTATCTGAAACCCTGGTTATTTCAAATGAGTTAACATAAATGGCTTCACCATCACAAGCATTGCCGAATGAACCATACCACACATCATTAACATAAAAATTATTCAATGGTGTACAAGTGCCAGACTGATTTGCATTGCTTTGACCATTGGCAGTAATGTAAGCAAGTGCAAGCTGGTTTGCAGCCGCTTTATCAGCCGCAAAATATGTATTGGCAGCAACCGTGATTAGTACAACAGAACCAATTTGTCCAGCAGGGCAATTATTTCTTGTGAAACTCTGCTGCATGTAATCATTTCCAACCTGTACTTGTGTCATACAGCTTCCAACAGCATTTGCATTGTCTTGGCCATCCTGATTGAAATGTTCATCACGCTTCCTGTTTGCTTCAGCAACAGAAATTGTTGAATGATAAGCACCAGCAGCAATTGTGAAAGGAACAACAGAACCAAATTGATGTGCTGGACAATCATTTTTTGTAAAGTTTTGAGTCCGTGCTTCACTGTTATAAATAACTGCAATATCAGATTTGTCACCAAAAGCGCCAACGGCTGAAGGTAAAACACCATCAGCCAGGGTGAACTCAAAACTGCTGTAGTTCAATTGACCTTTGGTATATTTATTACGCGGAATCAAGTAAGATGAATTATTAAGAGTAACGGGAATCAGTTGATAGTTTGGAAGTTCTAAAAAGACCTGCTTGCTTTCAACAAGTGTTGCCAACCAATACGATTCCTGGTCGCTAAGAGGTGAAGTAATAACTGCAACAGTTCCTGTTGGTGTGTTGTTGATTATAACATCAGAAGCGTTATAAACGCCACCAGAAATGTCAGAATATTTTCCATCTGATATGCCATAGATATTTTTCTTAATTGAAAATTTATCAGCAACCGAAACGGTTTCCTGGGGATTCAAAAATTGATATGAATCTAAGCCGCCCAAGTTATTAACCCAAAGAAAATTGAGATATTCCATTGAACAATCCCTTTGACCATAGATGAAAGTTTTAGCCTCACTGCGTAGTGTTTGACCTTCCATCAGGGTAACCGTATAGTAAGCAATACCAGTGAAGTTAGCACCCATTGATAACTGCAAAGCCTTTGGTGAAATATTCAATCTGAACATTGTGTAAATGTCAATGTCTTGAATGTCTTGAAAGTAGGTTGAAACAATTTGGCTGGCAGCATTGAAAGTCTTTATCTTAACCTGCAATCCTGCAACTGATTTATCCTGAATGAAGTAAAGGAACTCCGCGCTGTCATCATTGATATAAGAAAAATTTGGTTTTGTTGTTAGGAACTTTGCAGCGTCTGAGTCGGATGTTATCAGATAGTCATTCTGGTTATAAGCATCAGCAGAAACCCTGTCAAGCCGACCATTGAAAACATAATTTACTTCTGAAATGTCGTTGGATGTTGAACCGCTTGTGATTGTTGAATCAGACACAACCTGTTCTGTTATATTCAACCTATAAGAACATACGGGTTTGGTCATTGGAAAAACAATGCTGAATGCATCATTGTTGACCTGCCAATTAACCAAGTTCGATAAAAGCCTGGATAGATTCAAATAGGAGCCTTGTGGCAAATCAGGAGTCGGGAAAATATTGAGTTGACTAATTATATCACCTGAATCACTTTGAATTAATTGAACAGTGAAATAAACAATGTTAGTGTTGTCACTGGCAATTTGCCAGATAATAGGGTTATCTGATGTTGTATATTTTGAAGGTCTTGAGACAATTGAAATCATTCTTAATCTTTAAGAATGTAGTATGCTGATGCATCCTGATAAGGTATTCATCAATCCTTTTTAGGGTCTTTCAATCTTAACGTTTCCAAAACCACTTGTCACAAGAATTTTTGGGTGAATGTGTCTTTGCAATCAAAGGGCACATGCAAAGAGAACACACGAAAACGCCTAACTGTTTTTCTCTGAAAGGGCATTCAATGCAAACTTTCATTCTTTCTTCAGCAATCTTTTTAACCTCTTCGTTGCCAATGGCTAAATTAATCCAGGCGTGAGTCACTTCTTTAATGTCCAGTTTCATTATTTGATAATAATTCTTTTAGCTTCAGGCTTAACATCAACAACCTGAATTATTGATTGCATAACAAAATTTGCAAGTTCTTTTTCAACATCAGAAATTAGCTTTGGCAGTTCTTTTGAATATAAATTTTTGGGTGCAAAGCCTTCCTGGAAAACTTTTTCACGAACAGCATAAGCTGCATTTGTTATTTTTTGTTCCTCTGTTAATTCCTTAAAAGGTCTTTCTTTGCCTGAGTCGGTTTTATCATATTTTCTGTGATAGTCATTCTTATCTGTAAGGAAACTTTTTTTCTTTTTTATCCATTCTACGAAAGCGGCTATCGGTGGCTTTTTATTGGAGTAAGCATGTGGGGTATCGTAAAGTTGAACAACTGAACCATTGACTCCACGGTCTTGAAAAATCAATTGCTTGTTTGCATGTATCTCAATGCCACCATCTTTTGAAACCAGGGTAATGTCACTGATACCACCCGTTGTAATCATATTGGGATGGCTTTCAATGTTTGCCTGCACCCTGTCAATAAATTCGCCACAAGCATTTTCAATTGCGGTCATGCCTTCCTGTTGAACAAATTCACCAGCATTTGTACCAAGTGAATCCAACTGACTCACCTTTGCTTCATACTGACTTTTTTTGCTTGCTTGTGCTCTGTTCTGTTTTGGCATTTTTTACTTTCGATTTAATTCTGTTTTCATCTGAATCAAGACAACGATTCCCGCCACTTCCAGGGCTGCTTTTTCCATTATTTCAAAAAAATTGCAATGGGTATATTCTGCAACTTCCCGTGCCAGGAAATGCCAACTGTATTGGTCATGGATTAACTTTTTGCTTTTAGCCATTTCACCCTGAAGGGTGTTTTCAATAGCTCCCTGATTGTTTGTTTGAAAAGTTTGATTGCTGAAGATTTGATTGAATTGTTGAAAAATTTCCTGTTTTGCTGCCTTAGCAAAAAAAAACCAGTGACAGCATCTTGTGTACTCAAGTCTGCAACCTGTTCTTCAGTCATTTCAATTTTGCTGAATGCTTTAATAATCTTATGCAGGTTCACAAATGGTTCTTTGCTTAGTTGCATAAAGGTTATGAAATCATTGTAGGTAATTTCCTCAAGGGTCTTCCATTTGATACTCGATTCCTTGCCAGGTTTTGGTACATCCAGCATGAATGCAATCTTGGCCGCAATTGGTTGCAATGCCGCATAACTAAGCTGCTCAAGATTATCAATAGAGACACCAGACAGGGTTGAAATAACTTTCAAAGTATTATCAACACCAATGGCCAAGCCATCAAATTCATCCTGTTCACTCACTTCAATTTCGGTAAACTTCTGGTAGTCTTTTAACTTCAATTCATCCCATGAGCCTGGTAATTTTTCAACAAGTTCCTTTGTGTTAATCATTCTTTTTTCTTTTTAAAGTAGTATGGCTTCGCCATCCTTTTAAGGTATTCAGTAATCCTGCAAACAACATTTGCTGGTATTGCAAAGCAATGCTATTAGGTTAGGCAAAATAAAGCTTCCAATTAGCAGATTGAACGGCAAAGATTTTATAATGGTTTGCCATTGCAAGACTCATAACACAGTCATCATGACCTGAATAAGCCTGATATTTTGAATAACCTGTTGCCGTCTTTATTTCAACCAGGTTGGATAGTTCTAAAGCTGTCTTTTCATTAAACTTCAATCTTCCCGCCTGAATGTCTCTTATCAATTCGGTCATGATTTGTGGTTTGGTCTCAGTGTTGAATTTAAAACCATGTAAATTCTGTACACCCATGTTCAAAAGTGTATCGTAACAAACAGCACCAACACCCGTTGCATCAATGACTTTGGTAACATCAACAGGCAAAGCTGCAATGGCTTGAATGGTATCAGTCCACGAACGTTGGAAACGGTCAAAGTAAGTCATGCAACCCCATTGGTCAAGACCTATCACAACTGTGAAGTCATAAGTTGAAGCAAGGTCAGCAGAATATACAACCGTTGGTTCTGTTGATAGGGTTGTAATGGTGTTCATTGCAATGTGTTCAGAACCTATTGGGTTGGAAACATTCTCACCCGTGATTGCCAGATATTCAACATTGAACTTTGCACCAGGCAATGACTTTCTTGCACGTTCAAATTCCTTTAAGGGGAAGTGCGGGTTGGTATTGGTTGGGTAATGGAAGCTTTGCCAGTCACTATCATCAGCAGATAAACCTTTCTGATATAATTTGTCAAAGAAACCACGGCCATTGGGAGTTGATACAAGTATTGCTTCGCTGTCTTCATACTGTGATAGGGTTGGATAGATTGCACCCCACCAGGCATCTTCCAAATCAATGTACGCAGCTTCATCAACAATAATAAGGCTGTATTTTTTTCCTCTGAAACTTGAGTCCAAAGTCTTTTCAGAATCCCCGCTAAAGAATTGGATTGAACCGTTGGTAATGGTTTCAATCAGCAGGTCACTTTTGTTTGATGTTGTTAAAAAAGCTTCTGGCAACAGTGACAGAACTTCTTTATAAAATGCCTTTGCAAGTGAGTAGGTTGGTGTAACATATCCAACCGTACCACCAACCAGCATTCTTTGAATTGCAACAATCTGACTCAGTGCTGACTTGCCCCAACGTCTGCCACATTGTAAAACCTTAAACTTTGCTTTGCTGTTAAGAACCTCTAATTGTCCAACGTGAGGTGTTGGCAATTGTATTTTAATATCCACCTGTTCATCTCATTAAGCTGCCATCAACACTTGTTGGTGTTTGTTTATTCTATCTATTCCTTTGTTGAAATAGCTTTCATCTTTCTCAATACAGACGAACTTTCTATTGGTGTTGATTGCTGCTATAGCAGTGGTGAAGGAACCAGCGCAATTATCTAAAACAACCTCACCTTCATTTGTGTATGTCTTAATCAAATATTCAAATAATGCAACGGGCTTTTGTGTGGGGTGTAAACCCGTTTCTCTGTCAAATTCTAATATTGATTTGGGAAACCTGAAGCCATCATTAACAGTATCGGTTCTAATTGTAATGCCACCATAATTTGAACCGTTATCATTAACAGGTTTTCTTTTATTTGTATAGGCTTTGCCGAATGTTTTTTGGGGGTTATAGGTTGGAAGGTTCTTATAAAACACAAGTATATTTTCATGTCGCTTCAAAGGCATTTTATTTGCGTTTAAATGGCCTGTAGCTACATTCTTAATCCAAATCCATTCATACTTTAACCAAGCTAAATTTGAAGCACCTAAGACTTTATCAAATGGTGTTTGTGCTGTTAGTACGATTGCACCATTATCTTTTATAATCCTGATGTAATGCTTCCATAATTCAGGTAAAGAAATTATAGAATCCCATTTGTTTTGGGTTGTGCCATACGGCAAATCACAAAGGATTAAATCAATTGATTTATCTTCCAGGTCTTTCATCAGTTCTAAGCAATCACCCTGGTAAGCTTTACCGTTGTCAAATTCAACCACTTTAAAATTGTTATGCAGCCATCAACAGGTGTTCACCATGCTGGTTTATTCTATCTATTCCTTTGGTGAAATATGTTTCGTCTTTCTCAATACAAACAAACTTTCTGTTTGTGTTAATACATGCTATTGCTGTTGTAAAACTTCCAGCACAATTGTCAAGAACGGTTTCACCTTCATTGGTGTATGTCTTAATAAGATATTCAAATAATGCAACGGGCTTTTGTGTTGGATGCAGGCTTTGAAGTTTCCTTTGTTCGTTCGAACCATCTAACCCACTTCTTTTAATTTCAATTATGCTTTTGGGATATGCAAACCCGTCTTGGTTTCTGTTATAATCTTCACCTGAATTAATAAACAATTCACCAAGTCTTCCACCGTTTTTTCTTTTACCTGTTCTAACAACACCGTTGTAAAACTTTTGCGGATAGTAATTTATTTTACCCTTACCAAACACCAGGATGTTTTCATGTATTGACATGCAACGGTACTTAGCAATAAAGGGATTTGATTGTGTTATCTTATTCCATATCCATTCATACTTGAAAAGCTTTGTATTACTCATTACAAGCGCACTGGTGAAGGGTTGTGAAGCAGTTAATACAATTGCACCACCGTCTTTAATAACCCTTTCATACTGTTCCCAAAGCAGATTGAAAGGTATAACAACATCCCACTTGCAGGCCGTTATATTATACGGCAAATCACAAAGGATTAAATCAATGCTCTTATCTTCCAGGTCTTGCATCAACTCCAAACAGTCACCATGCAAGGCTTTGCCATTCTCAAATTCAATCACTTCATTATGTTCTATTCCATCAACAGGGTTAAACCCGTTGGCTTATTGTGGACAACGTGCCAGCAATCTGTTCACTGTTGTCTTTTGAAACTCTTTACCGCGTCTGGTTTGATAACCAAGTTTATTGAGTTTATCAGCTATCTGTTGAAGGGTTAAACCTTTTTCAGATGCTGAACATATCACATCCATTGCCTGCCTGTTTTCCTTTGCTTCTGTTGCAGCTTTAACGGTTGATGCTACAGCTTTTTTTCTATGTTCATTTGTAAACCCAACCTTTGAACCAAGCTTTGCACCTGCTTTCTTTTTCTGTTGAAGTGCGAGTCGTGTTCTTTCTGAACGTCTCAAATT
>CAXUMK010000005.1:53859-59092 GCA_964251885.1 uncultured Segetibacter sp.
CTTCCTCATTAAAGACCGTTCTTAATTTCAACATCATTGAGTCATCATTCGGACAATCAGCACAAACAAACTTCACTTTGTATTCAATCAAAAAACCCATCAGGATTGAAAACCGCGTTAACCTGGATGGTTCTTTAACAATGATGGTCGCACCTGTTTTTGCCGCTTGTTGAATAACGTATTTCAACATTGGTCTTTTACTTAACATGGTATCATAAGACAAAGCCTGGTTCTTTGTATTTATACGGTCTTTATTGGAGCCGCTTTCAACTTCTGTAACCTCTTCAACCAGTTCGCCGTTAACCTGTCTTAAATAGCTTCCTATTGCTTCCTGTTGTGCTTTTAATCCTAACTGTGAATCCTGTTGCTTGTTGGTTGAAACCCTATAGAGTGCAATAAACTTTTTCGCTTTCATTTGTTATCTTTTAAAGAGATAACAAAGGTAGTTACAAAACTAAGACGAACGTTTAAGCAATGTAACTTTTGTTAAAAAGATAGCTCCAAAGGTGGTTCAGGCAATGCCAATGGCACATTCAAACCCGATTCAAAATCCAATTCATTTGGTTTGTCTTCAACCTTCTTTTCACCCACCCATTCAACCGAAATCTTTATTGCTTGTGAGGTTTCACCAGTCATCTCATTCTTTTGAAGGTTAGGCAAGATTTTGTCAACCAGGCGTGAAAGTATCTGCTGTCTTTGGAATCCAGTCATCGAATCTAAATCGGCCTGTAACCTTTCCAGGTTCTTTGAGTATATCAACTGCAATGCCTCTCTAATTTCAGCAGTCGTTTTGTTACAACTGCCCTTCGGTCTGCCAACTGGATTACCGCTTTCACCTTCTTTAAATAGCCATTCCTTACCAGCCATACGGATAACTGTATTTTTTCTGTTGTTTATTATGCTATAGTAGTATTTGAAATGCCGTTATTAGCCATTTTGCGGCCTCATTTAAAGGCTTTAATAGATTGCTGATGCATTACCAAAGGCTTTTTTTGATGGCCTTATTCGGTCATTATTATCCATTGGAAAGTTAGACCATGTACATATTATCCATTGGAAAGTTAGACATCCAGTTAGACCATTTTAAAGCCTTATGTTGCTTATAAGATTTTGCATTGGAAAGTTAGACCATGCAAAGATTTTCCATTGGAAAGTTAGAACCTTATGTTGCCGCTTTGACACCTTTGGTGTTTAGCTTTTTTGCAACCCTTTTAACCGTATCTTTTTTTACCGTAGCTTTTTTAACCGCCTCGTTTTTAGCTGGCAATTCAACTTTGCTGATAACAACCTTTGGCAATGCTTCATCGTTTGCCAATGATTGCTGGTACAATGGATATTCCCTTTCAAAAAATGCCGAAAGCATGTATAAAACATGAACCACACATGAACCGCAACTAACATCTATAGTCACTGATGGATTTACCTGTTTATATGTTTTTTTCAAAAGTAGCTTCTGTTCTATCGTTATCTCAGCAGAACCTTGGGCTTGGTACGCTTTTAAAATTGGTAGTAGCTGTTGGATGTCAAAAAATATTTCCTTAGTCATTTGTTTAATTCTTTTTATATCGTTCTGATTTTATGATTCTGTAATATCTCTTCGATTCTCTGAAGCAAAAAATTGTATTGCTGCTTTAGGTGAGTCTTCAATCTTCCAGCCTTCTTTTTCAGATTTAGGAAGTACTCCAATGTCACTTTTTCCTCTTCAGTCAGTTCTGTTCTTATCAACTCCCACATCTCAGCATAATTATCAGGTTCGGTTGAACTATCACTCAATACAATCTGATGTTTGTCTTGGTTTGTATCATCGCTGCTGTGGGTCTCGGTGGGATTCAAATGACTGAGTTGTTGAAAGTTGGATGCAAATAAAATCCAGGGTGCGAGGCTATGTTTTGGATAGCCACGGTTTTGCACAACACCTTTGAGACAGGCAATTGTTACACATAAACCGATTAACCGCTTTGGGTTGTCTTCATATAATTCAATAATAAAATCAGCGCTCTTTTTGGATAGATGCAGAAATGTTTCCTGAACAATATCTTCAGCTATAAAAGTGTCTTTATGAATAAAATTTCTTGCGCAAATGCCGTTGCATTTTCTTTGTATCTCATTGCTGTTGTACAAATCCGTTATGATTTTATCTTTCAATTTTTGTTTTTCTTGGTCAGTTCTTTCAATCATTAAATTCTGTTGTTCATTTCCGTCTTATTTTAAGATTAGTTATATTCAATTTCAAATTCTATTTGATTAAGATTAGAAAGTAGAAAAGCCATAACCCTATGTTGGCCGTTCTTTAGTTTGTTGTCTTGTGTAAAACCAAGTGGTGAGTTTTCTCTAAAGCCGAATAGTTGATAATTCATCAATCGCTTATAAGAATGTACTTTTTGCCAGCAAAGATTGCGTTGTTCATCAGTCTGGTTATCCAAAAGTTGCAGCGCCAATTTCTTTGTTAGTGTTAATCGCATCTTAAATAAATACTTCCTTTTTGCAAATAGTACAGGCTTATTTTTAAGGTGTTACAATCTTGCATAATCCTTCAAATTTTTGAGCATTTAGGAGCATCAAATTTGCCCTGTAACCATCGCCACCCCTTACAGTCCTATCATAACTTTGGTCGTTCCACATAGCCTTTAAATCGCTTGTTTTGCTTATATAGAAGCGGGAGTCATTTACTGTTGAATAAATGTAGAAGTCAGCTTTTGTAGCTGTGATTCCTGAATTTCTGATTGAGCCGTCTTTTAAAATGGTGTGGGTTTCAATAGCCCAATTTCCCGTTATGCTTCTTGACCTGTCTTGCTTGCACTCAAAGGTCAGCACCTTGCCAGCAGGGCTGGTTGCAATAATGTCGAAATCAGGGTTAAAGCCTGCTGGTGTTATTTGAACGTCCGTGAAGTTTTTTGATTGAAGGTAGATGGCAAAGCGCTGTTCTTCTTTTCGACCTTCTGCTTTATCTGTTTCGAAATTGTTCATCTTGGTTTGCTTTCTTATATATATAGTCTGCAAATCCAATAAGTAAAATATATTTTTTTAATCGGGTTTTTTTCTATAACTTTGTATGTTAAATTGCATTGCTAACAGATTTAGCAATTTAAAAATCAACGTACATGCCTTTCTACAGAATTGTAATATGGACGACACGTAAGAAGAACCCCTTCGCTGGAATACGTTTTGTTGAAAATCAGTTAGTTGATGAGGTGTATGAAATATTTAAGACTAAAGCCTTTCAAGTTTTTTCTGGTGATTTGCTTGACATTGAGGTGCAACAACTGCCAAGACATTGTTTGGCCGTTATTAGGTTTTTAAGTGCCAAAAAAATGAGCGAAACAAATAATGGAAGATTTGGTTCGATGAATAGTAAGAGGTAAATAAAAAACCACCAGGGAATCAGACCTGATGGTTTACAAACCTATGCGTATTACGCTATCACACTGTAATAGTAAGCAGCAGGTTGATTATGTAAAGTGTTAACAAAAAAAAACCACCTTGTTAGTGGTGGTTCCTGGTTCGTATTCTATCAAAATTGTTACTTTATTTTATTTCAAATTTGCCGAACGTGTCTAACCAAGTCAACAAGTAATTGTTTTAAATCTTCTGATGTTTCAACAGTTCTCATTTCTATAATATCATCAAAAACTATATCTGAGTTTTCAAACCGTTGAATTTGTTCTTCAGCCTCTTCCATTGTTACAAAGGGTACGAACAAACCAACATCATTGACCTTATACTTGACCAAATGCACTTTAATCATACCATCTTCCATTTCCCTGTCCTCATCTGATGATATTTCATTCAGAACCCCCAACTCCAAGCGAAACATTAGACCTTTATTGATACTTCCATCCTGATTCCTGGTGCAGCCCAAATTAGCAAAATTGATTGCTACGTTGTGTTTGTGCGCGTCTTCAACCAGCTCAAGCACTTTTTGGGGGTTGCTGGAAAGAATAGCAGAGCTTGCTACATAAATAATGTTGACGTCATCCAGGAAGTCGTTGATACCTTCCATTAACAGCAGCAACTGTTGTTCATTTCCTGGTAGGTCAAAAAAAAGCAGCGTTTCATCAACATCGTAGCCATCGGCCAAAGCTTTTTGTTTTAGCTTTTCAATTATGCCTTTGTCCTTATCATTTTCGGGTTGGGTACTCAGCCTATGATATATAGCTGCCCTGGGGTTTGTTTTTGTGTTTTCCATTTATATTGGTTGTTTCGTTCTTTGTGAAGGTAGTTGATATAAGGCGATTAGCAAGGCATTTTTTCTATTTTTTTTCTATAACTATCTGTTGCACATAACGTTTATATTACCTCATATATCCTAATATATAACTTTGTAGTGGAAACGTTTGTAACCTTTAAATCTGGTAAGGTTTACCACATTGACACACAATTAAGTCTGGAAAATTTGGTTCTGTTTGGTAGGTTACTTGCTCATTACACCTGCTGCAATTGAAGGTGTGTGTTGATGATTCATTTTCAGGTTGTTGGAAGAGTGAGTCTATCATTAGAGTGAAAGCCTGAATGAGCGGGTTATTAAATTTTTTTATCATTGGGTTCTTTCCTGTTAGCGGTCAATCATTTTATTTGTCACTGGTGTTAGTTCTATGTGTTTGGATGGTTCATAATGAATTTCATATCCATTTATGTAAATATCCTCATCCTTAAACCGTCCGACTTTGGCATGATTGATGTTTGCGGGTTGTTGGCCATTATGCTTCATCTCGTAATCCTTGTAAAGACGTTCAAAAACCATATCCTGCGAGCCAAAAGAAATGGCTGTAAATACAGTCACTTCAGTTCTTTCAATTTCGTCCCAATGTTCATCTTCTATAATTTCAATTCGCTCCAATCCTTCCATAATATTCTTTGATAATAAAATAGTATAAGGGCTGGTTGAAAGTTAACCAACCTAAAACTTTTTTTTACAAATTGTAACCTCGTTACAGGGATATAGTAATTTGTACTACAGGTTAAGTAATTAATTCTTTTTTTAAAAATATCTTAGGAAAAGCTTGACTTTAGCCGACTTGTTTCATACTATTGAACAGCGTGAAATCCCCTATAACCCCTGTGGGGGGAAACAACGGTGAAACCGATAACGAAATGAAACCTGAGAAGATAGAAAGAAAGAGATAGAAAAAGGGCTACGCGATAGCGAACAGGAATCCTGTTAATATATTATAGAGAAAAAAAGAGATAGAAAAAGGGCTACGCGATAGCGAACAGGAATCCTGTTAATATATTA
>CAXUMK010000005.1:59192-65807 GCA_964251885.1 uncultured Segetibacter sp.
TAGAGAAAAAATGAAAGAAAAAAAGATAGAGTCCTGTTAACAGGAATCCGTTGAAATAAATATTTGAAAATCCCCAAATGAAAAAGGATTCCATATCAACTGGAGTCCTTTGTTTTTATTTTGAAATAGATAATCAAATTTTTGAATCACTGTGTTAACAGGAATCCTTTGGAAATAGATAAGGAGAATATTCAACCTTTGTTTTCAAATCATCAGGTGCGAACGCACATAAGCGTGAACACGCCACCCTTCTTTAACTATTTAATTTAAAAGATTATTCAACTGCTGTGTTAACAGGAATCCTTTTGAGATTCAATAATTTTCCTTTCTTCTTTGTTGCATCTGATTCAACTATCATTTGTTGTTGATTGCAGCTTCGCTGTTGGCAGATAGATTGAATAATGAAGTAATACTCATTCAACCTCATTGATTGCGCTGTGGCGCCTTATTCTCCCTTTAAATGGAAATAGTATTATTCAACCTCCATAAGATGTGTTAACACGGTTTCAAGCATGGCTTACGCTATAAGTACAGCCCCTCACCATATTATCTTTTTTTATTATAAACAAAAATACCTGGTGGTCTTCCAGGTGTTAATGTTCTTTGTGTGTGAATGGGTGTTTCTGTTTGAAATATCAAATAGCAGGTACTGTTAGCTCTGAAATATCTGTGGTACGTGTAATATCTCGAATATACTTCTCAGTCATTGTAATACTGGTGTGGCGGTTGGCTTTCATTATTTGTACTAAAGTCCACCCACTGTTGTAGCGGTTAATGTTAGATGTGTGTTTAAAGCTGTATAGGGTGTAACCTTTACCATCCAATTTAAGAGCCTTTAGAGCCTTTACAAATCGCTTATAAGGGCGGTTATGACCTACTGTTGTTTCACCTACGATGTTCGTGTAATCATTGCTGAACAGATAGTGATTAGAAGGGTGGTTGTGAAGGTTGAGGGTATTGAAGTGAGTTAATAAATTTACATCAATGGTGATAACGTCATGGGTTGTTTTACGGGTATTTTTCATTCCACTCATTGGCACTGTGATAGTTTTAGTAGTTAGCTTTATATTTGAAAGTTTAAGGCTAACAATTTCACTCGGACGCAAACAGGTGTAGTAAATCATTCTGCAAAACATGGCTGTATACCTATCATTTACATCAAGATATTTGTCTATGGTTTGTAAATCTTCTTGCGTGAAAGGTATATGCCTTTCATCTGCAACCGCTTCGCTTCTCACCTTGCGGCTGTCCACATCTTTGCAAGGGTTTTCGGTAATGTAACCTTTTTCCTTTTTCATACACCAATTAAAGAACCCTGTAAAATAACCCTTTGCAGCCTTAACGGTGGGGGGTGTCCATTTGATTATTTTGTTGGTTTGATATTTCACACCTTCCATGTTTATAACCAGTCTTTCCCCTTTGTGTATCTTTTTGTAAATGTATTGTTCGATATGCTTAGCGGTTATCTCTTTGAGTAGATGTGTGGGGTATGCTTCCACTAAATACCGCAACTTGCTCTCATAAGATTGAACTGTTTTTTTACGTAGGTATTTACCTGCTTGCTCCAAATATTCATCAACCGCTTTGCTAAGAGTGATGTTTGCTGATGTTTCTTTTTGAAGATAAGCATCGGGATTTGCGGGGTCATACCCTCCTGCCAGTTCCCGTTTAATGGAAATTAATAGTTCATCAGCTTTTTTTGCTTTCTCTATGTAATCTTTAATACGATTAATGTTGCCTTTAACCTTGGTCTGTTCGCCATTGAAACTGTAGCCGATGTACCATGTGTTTTTGCTCCATTCTTTTTCGAGGGTTGAGCCTTTCGGAATGTTGAGGGGCTTCTTACCCTTGTTCAACTTTGGATTTGTATATATATTTTTCATCCCACAAAGATAGGGACATTTAGGACTATTTAGGTCTTTTTTAGGATTAATATTTTTTAAAACGTTGATAATCAGTAGTCGGCTGAAACTCTCTAACTCTCCGCTGATAATCAATTAATAAAAAGCCAGTAAAATGCATGTTTTACTGGCTTTTTTTATGTTTTTCGCTCCCAATTATATCAAAAAATATCAAACGGCTGACCACGCGAAAATTTGAAATGAACCCTAATAAAAAATATGATTGTTGAAAAGATAAGAATACTTATGTTTGCAACATAGTTTCATTTTTTCTGAAGAGATTATCTACCATAAAACCTTTTGTTGCTGCCTTCATGGTGCTTGTTTTTGCTTTTGCAATCACACCAAAAAGGTTTTTACACAGCCTCGTTGCCCATCACAAAGACACTTATAATAAACTGACTGAAGGAAAAACAGAAGTAACTAAAACAGGTTTCAATTGCCAGATTGATAACCTTGTTGCCACGTCTCACTTTACAGGTATATCTGAAAAACCTGAAATAGAACTTTCTTCTGTTTTTGTTTCTCACAAAGAAAGATTGTCTTTCGCTAATCTTTTTCCTGCACATACTTTCTTTTCATTAAGAGGCCCTCCTGCCTTGCTTTCTATTTAGACTAAGCGTTGTTTTTCTGCCATTATCTTTTCTGCTTTCCACAGAGGTGAACTCGTATCTTATTCTTTTTGAAACAAACAGCAGCTTTTTAAAAAAGAGTTGATTTTGTAAATAAAGAAAATAGTAAAGCAATTGCATTCATCAGTGTTATTGCTGCAGATAATTCAGACACAATCATACAAAGTCTAACAGCACTTTTCTTGTTGTAAACTCCTTTACAACTTTCTTTTATTGATTTCCATTTGTTCAATTAACGTTTTTTATCGTGAAGCAAATTTTGCTGTTTGTGTTGTTGATGCTGCTGTGCGCATCTTCTTTTTCGCAGGAATGTAGTATCAAACTGTCAGGTCATGTAGAAGACAGCGCGTCAAAAGAAAACCTGCAGGCATCTGACATAAAAATTGCAGAGCTAAACCTTGCTAAGACAACGGATAAAACAGGAAATTTCTCTTTTACCCGGATATGCCCCGGGCTTTATACAATCATTATAACCCATGTAAGTACTAATCCTATAACCGTCAAACTGCAGCTTACAGCAGATACACTTATCTATTTTAATCTTCCTCATCATTCTCACCAGTTAGAAAATGTAACAGTAAGTGCAGTAAAAAGGGGCGATGTAAATACGGTAGTGACTACCGAAATGAAGGCGACAGATTTATTCAGGCAGTCGGGACAAACATTGGGAGAAACGCTAAAAAGCCTGCCCGGTCTTAACTCTATTCAAACAGGACCTACCATTTCAAAACCGGTAATACATGGCCTGCACAGCAACCGGGTATTGATTTTAAACAATGGGGTACGGCAGGAGGGGCAGCAATGGGGCAGCGAGCACGCACCTGAGATTGACCCTTTTATTGCTAATAAAATATCGGTAATCAAAGGTGCGGCAAGTGTGCGTTACGGCTCAGATGCTATCGTAGGTGTAATATTGGTAGAGCCGCAAACATTAGAGCCAGCCAAAACGCTGCAGGGAGAAGTAAATGTGGTAGGTGGAACCAACGGACGTGCTTTTGGTACATCGGCTATGCTGGAAGGCAATATAAAAACCAAATTTTTGGATGCGCTGAACTGGAGGCTGCAGGGAACGTTGAAGAAAGCCGGAAATTTTAGAACATCGGATTATTATTTGAAGAATACAGGTGCGACGGAAGAAGATTTCAGCACAGCCGTAAATTTTAAAAAGAACAATTATGGCGGTGAAATTTACTTCAGTGAATTTAATAATAAGGTTGGCATTTTTGAAGGCTCTCATGTTGGTAATGTAACCGATTTATATGCTGCTTTTGCAAGGGCTAAACCTATCACTGCCTCTTATTTCAGTTACGAAATTGACCGTACATATCAAAATATTAAGCATGACCTGCTGAAGGCATCAGCTTATTACCAGTTTAAAAATGCAGGAAGGTTTGAAGTCGTATATTCTCACCAGAAGAATCTCCGGCAGGAATATGACATTGATATTCCTTACTCAACTGACCCTGACATTCTTAGCCGTCCCCAGATTAGTTTCCAGATTATAACAGATGCGCTTGACCTTGTTTACCATCACAAGCCTGTAAATTATTTTTCGGGCAGTATTGGCATTACAGGTACTACACAAGGCAATGTGTTTAAAGGTATCCGCTACCTGGTTCCCAACTTTAGAAGTTATGCCGGTGGAGTATATGCTATTGAACGGTACGCAAAAGGCAAATGGCTTGCAGAAGCGGGCTTACGATACGATTATAAGTGGCTGAAAACATACCAGATAAACAATACGACTCTATACAAATACTCTAACATAAGAGACTTTAGCAACGTAACGGCTACAGTTGGAAGCTCTTATAAGTTCAGCACCCATTTTTCTATATCTGCCAATATCGGTACTGCCTGGCGTGCGCCCAGCATAAACGAGTTGTATATAGATGGAATACATTTGAGCGCAGCTTCTTATGAAAAAGGAGATTCAACCTTAGTATCAGAAAGAAGTTACAATGCTTCTGTTTCGGCTAAATACGAAAGCGAAAAACTGTACGTTGAGGTTGCGCCGTACAATAACATTATCAATGGTTTTATTTATGCAAAACCAACGCTGCAGCCCATTACACTTATCAGCGGCACGTATCCCTTCTTTCAGTACACCCAGCAAAATGTAAATCTCAGTGGTTTTGACGCAGAGGTGCGTTACCAGCCCGTTCACCAGTTTACGTTTGACAGCAAAGCAACTATTGTTCGCGGCTGGAATAAAAGCATACATGATTATTTGATATTCATGCCTGCTGACAGGTTTAGCAACTCTATCAGGTATGAAATAGCATCCTTTAAAAAACTTCAAAATCTGTATGTAAATCTTGAGAATGTAACCGTTCTGAGGCAAACCAGAGTTCCTCCAAACAGCGATTATGTACCACCTCCAAAAGGGTATTCCATCTTCAATGCAAGTGCCGGCTTTGAAGTACCACTGAAGACAAAAAAACTATCTGTTGACCTGGCGACCTACAATCTTACCAATGTAGCCTACCGTGATTACCTCAACAGGTTTCGATATTATGCTGATGACCTGGGCATTAATGTAGTGCTCAGGCTGAAGCTGACTTTTTAAACAACCAAATCTCAAAAACAAAAAAAGCAAGACAATGACCAAGCAATCTTCAATCATTTTAGGAGCATTTCTACTCCTTTCCACCTTTAACGGCTGCAGTAAAGACGAAAAAACAGTTTCCCCTCCTTTACCCGGAAATGAATTTTTAACTACTGTGCAGCTTGTAGTTACAAACGCAGCAAATGCAGCAGATGTACAAACTGTATCGGTAAAACAATTACCTGATTCTGCTATTAATTATTCTAAGGCCAATTTAGTTCTAAAAGCAAATTCTGTATATACTGTAGCTGTACAGTTCTTAGACGAAACCACTTCCCCTCCGGGTAATGTGACAGATGATATTTATGCCAGAAGAAATTATCATCTGATTTGTTTTGCCATTACAGGCGCTAATCTTACTGTGGTGCGTACTGACCTTGATACCAATAATCCGCCGTTGCAAATAGGGCTGCAGGATAAATTTACCACAGCAGCAGCAAGCACAGGAAGTTTAAACGTACAGCTTCGCCATCAGCCTAATGCTAAAAACGGCGATTGTGCTCCCGGTTCTTCAGATGCGGACGTAACCTTTCCTGTAACTATTAAATAAATAAAATCTTAAAAGAAGAAGCAATGAAAAAAATACTATCAGCAGCCGCAGTTTTTCTTACAGTAACCTCTTTATTTGCACAAAAAGAAGAAAAAGCGGTATTATTTGGAAACGAAATTTCTGTTAATGCCGGTGTTGCAGTGCCGACAGGAAATTTTGCAAAAGGTGAATATAGCGATGAGAAATCAGGATTTGCAAAAACAGGTGTTCACCTCAATTTATCTGCCGTCCATTACTTTAATAAAAACTTCGGTATTGGCTTATTACTGGGTTATTCGCAGTATCAGCATAACGGAACCCAAAGTTTAGCCGACGGATACAAAGAAGACTCCGGTACCGACAGCACAACCTTGTATTCAAAGGGAAACAACAGCAGCGTAAGTATTTTAGCCGGACCTTATTACAAAATTCCGGTCAGCAAAAAACTGGCTGTTAATTTACGTGCTGTGGGTGGCTACGTAAATACCCAGTTATCGGGCTTTCAGATTTTTTATGAAGACTATTTAGAAAATTCGATGACGCAGAAAAAATCATCAGGTGGTGGTTTTGGCTACCAGTTGGGTGCTGGCCTTACATACAGCGTTACTCCTAAAATTGCCATAAAAGCAAATGCTGATTATTTTTCTTCCAAACCAAAGATTAATATTACTTATGACAACTTCGTTGTCAATTCAGGCCGCAGGCTGACGACTTACAATGAAAATATCAGCGGTGTAAATGCCACATTAGGTATTGGTTTTACATTTTAGCTTTGCAAAATCAGGAGTGTAATTTTTTTTACGCTCCTGGTTTTATTATTAGAATACTGCTGTAAGGAAACAATCATATATCCTCAGAACGGGTGCATCCTAAATTGTCGTTGTTCTTTTTTTGAGGACGGGCGGTAGTTTTACATGGCATCATCGTTGTGTCACTCACTTCTACTTG
>CAXUMK010000006.1:0-12151 GCA_964251885.1 uncultured Segetibacter sp.
TACCAACTGTAGTGGTAGATGGTTTTGGGGCAACCACGTCTCCCACTCCGCCGGCAGATACCGTGTACCAAAGCAATGTATTTCCGGCAGTAAAGGATGCGCTTAAAGCAACAGCAGAATCACCGACACAATAATTTACAGGTGTAGTAACAGTTGGCGTGGCAGGTTTAGGACTAACAGTGATAACAAAAGTTAATTGCTTTGAACATCCATTTTTAGAAGCGGTTACACGAATAGTAGCCGTGATTGGCGCCTGTGTATTATTGGTTGCAGTAAAGCTGGCAATGTTTCCGCTTCCACTGCTGCCAAGTCCAATCGCAGTATTGCTGTTTGTCCAAGTGATAGTGGTGCCGCTTACAGAACTTGAAAAGACAAATGATCCCGTTGCAGAACTAGCACAGTACGAAGTGTCGGCGGGGATAGTGAGATCAGGGATAGGGTTTACGGAAAGTTGTTGGGTCAGAGTAGTGTCGCCACAGGAATTGGTTGCTTTTAAAGAAACCGGAAAACTGCCGGAAGCATTATATAAAACAGAACCGGGGTTTTTTATGGTAGAAGAAGCAGGCAGACCTCCGCCAAATGACCACAAATAACTGGTATCAGCACTTACATAACAACCTACCGAGGGACTTGGGTTGATGCTCTGCCCCTGACAGATAGGTGATGAAATGCCAAGCGATGTAATGTTTGCTTTTCCTTTTACGGTTATCTGCTTTTGTATAACTGCAGTTGAGCAAGCTGAAGCAGCCCCAATTACTACTAAGCTTACAGTATAGACGCCTGGATTATTGAATAGAAATATCGGTTCACGTGAGGTGTCAGCGGTGTTCTGCAGGTAGGTCACCCCACTTACGTTTGGTACACATCCCGAGGTGGAGGAATAGGCTGTTGTCCATTTATAAGTGTATTGCCCGCAATTGGGAGCATTGGTGGTAGTGGTCGCAGCTATTTTTAAAGGCGCACAACCAATGGTGGTATCAACGGCAAAAGCTGCAACAGGTAATGGATTTACACAAATAGTTTTGGTGATTGAGTCGAGGCCGCATGCCTGACTGCCGCCAAGTTTCAATTTTATGCTGTAAATACCAGGTATAGTAAAATTGATACTTACCTGGTCTGTTCCGCCGTTCCAGGAAGTTACAAGGTTGGATCCGCCGTCATCTCCTAATGTTCCTGAAATTTTTGTCCATCCTACAGCAGGTGTTATCTTCCAGACTTCTTTACCAGTTGTACAAGTACCCGTACTTGATACACCAGATAGTACCGGGCTTTTATTAATGAGGCTAACTGTGGTATTTACACAAGCTGTATCTTTTGGAGAAAATACAAAAGTCGCCATTGGTTTTTGAGATATGCCGATTCCTCCTATAGAACCTGGAACAAGTCCACAGGGATTTGAAATGGTATAAGTAACAGTAAAAAAATTATTAGCTCCCGTTCCACAACTTGGTTTGTTAAATGTGTGTGTGTAGAAAGCAGGCGGAGGGTGATAAAACGTGTCTGTTTTAGTACCATCGTTCACTGAAACGATGTAGATAGTACCCAAGGGATTGGTTTGAACATTTGCGAATGGAAATTGCAATGTTTGACCTGTACATCCTTGACTATTAGAAGGATTACTTATAGAACCTCCCGGATTGCTTCCAACAAATACTTTGTAATTAGCAGTGTCTTTGCAACCCTGTCCCGTGACTATAAATGTTAGTTGGTAGATACCTACATTATAGGTATGATTTGTTGAAGCAAATGTGGAGGAATTCAAATCAGGAGAGCCATCTCCCCAAATAATTGTATAGAAAGTATTTGTTGGATTTGAGGAATCGGGATAAGCAAAAATGAAATCTGATGGCGAGGAGACACATTGAGTAAAATAACTTTCATTGTTAAATGTTATCGCGCCCATACCGTTACTAGTCAAATTTGTATTAGGCTTATTAACCGTAACTGCTTTCACAACAGAAGCAATGCAGCCGGTATTGTTTGTAACTGTTAGTTTTACCTGAAAACTTTGCGGAGCACCTGCATTTGACCCCACAAACCTATGCAGTGGATTTTGAAGTGAAGAAACGCTGTCTGCTCCGCTGTAATCATTAAAACTCCAATGGTAAGTCAATCCCGTACCTATTGAGGCATCTGTAAATTGAACAGGAACCGTTGAACATTGATTATTTGGACTAAATGTAAAACCAGCTACCGGATTGGGATTAACTGTAACATTAACGGCTGCTGTTGTAAAAGGTGACCCGGAAATGGTAACAGTAACAGTATAACTGCCACTTGCATTGGCTGTATAAGTTGAAGTAGTTGCACCAGTTATAGCCACTCCGTTTTTCAACCACTGATAAGCGGTACCAGTCGGAGCGTTTAAAATCACACTTCCACCCTGGCAAAAGGTAACAGGTCCTTGTGGAGTTATATTCTGGCAAATACTTTTAACCGAAATAAAAAATATAATCAGTAAGCATACAATTCTTTTCATGAATATAGTTAGGATAAAATGATTGCTTGTCAGCAATTATTTGAATGAGTATTCGTTTCTTTAAACCTTTTCTTCTTTTCTATCATCACTTTTTTCGCTTTAGTTTCAACTCTTTTAAGCATTTTTTATTTGCTGTTTCTAAAAACTTATACAAGGTTTTTTAGTAATTCTATAAATATAGAAGAAATGTTAAGAAAGTGCAAAAGACGTCAGAATATTTCAAATAAATGGTGATGTTTAAAATTGATAACTCTTTTATTATCCCCTAAATTCCAATATCATTTAGTTAAGATTTATTGCCCCGTCCTTTAGGGCGGGATATAAGTTAGGAGTAGCAATTCGGCTGGGTGTATGAGCTGCTATGAAAAGATGCGGCACAAGGGAGTGACACAACCGGAGCAGAAGAAAGAATAAATGTTTGTCCCCCAAAAACTTAAGAAAGGGGGACTTAAAAAAAATATGATAAGTTCTTAGCTCCCTTTAGGGCGGGGGGTAGAACGTCGGCTTAAAAGAACTTCATCACTTTTAGACATAAATAGTGAAATTCGCAGATTATAAGTGATTTTGAAAGTATGGTAAACAAAAAACTGCAGGTTTGGCTTCCGTTGTTGTTTTCAATAATTATGGTTGCGGGAATGATGATCGGTTACAAACTGCGTGAAAATTCGGGGGTTAGAAATTTTTTTACGGTCAGCAATAAAAGCCCAATGCAGGAAGTGCTCGACCTGGTAAGGTTGAGATATGTAGATAATGTGCCGGTAGACTCAATTGGAGACAATGCGATCAATGATGTGCTTCACCAGTTAGACCCGCATTCTGTATTTATTCCTGCCAGTGAAATTGATTATGTAAATGATGATCTAAGAGGCAATTTCAGCGGTATTGGTATAGAGTTCCAGATGTTTTATGACACGGTAAATGTATTGAACGTGCTGCCCGGCGGCCCTTCTGAAAAGGCGGGTTTGCTGGTGGGCGATAAATTCATAAAAGTAAATGACAGCGTTGCCATTGCGGGAAAACATCTGCAGGCAGATGACATCCGAAAATTATTGCGTGGTGAAAGCGGCAGCCCTGTAAAACTAACCGTATTGCGCAATCAGCAATTGCTTCCTGTAACGATCAGCCGGGGCACTATTCCCGTTCCTACGGTAGATGCGGCCTACATGATTACCCCGGTTACAGGTTTCATTCATTTAACCAAATTTGGCGAAAGCACTTATCCTGAATTCATGCGTGCGCTTGAAAAACTGCAGGCGCAGCATGCGCAAAAGCTGATTCTCGACCTTCGCGGAAATGGCGGTGGTGTACTTAGCCAGGCAGTAAACATAGCAGATGAATTTTTGGATGAAGACAAACTGATCGTGTACACACAGGGAAGCCATGTGGCTAAAAACGAATACCGTTGTAAGCGTCCCGGTTTATTTGAACAGGGCGCGTTGGTTCTACTGGTCGACGAAGGCTCGGCGAGTGCAAGTGAAGTATTAAGCGGCGCTTTGCAGGATTGGGACAGGGCAACCATTATAGGCCGTCGCACTTTTGGTAAAGGCCTTGTGCAGGAGCAGTTTGAACTGAATGATGGTTCTGCTTTGCGACTTACTGTAGCCCGTTTTTATTCTCCGCTGGGAAGAAACATTCAGAAACCTTATACTGTAGGTTACGAAAAATATGAAGAAGAAGTCACCGACCGTTTTCACAATGGTGAAGTACTGAAAGGCGATACAACAAAAAAATCAGGACCTGCTTTTAAAACGCCGAAGGGTAGAATTGTTTATGGCGGTGGCGGCATTACGCCTGATATTTATGTTCCTTTCGATACCGCAAGCATGGGCAGGGAAGTAATGAAACTGTACATGAAATCAACCCTGAGCAATTTCATTTATACTTATTTCGTCAATCATAAACAGGAGTTTGAAAAGTATAAAAAAACGGCTGACCTCGCTGCTGGTTTTAAAGCCGGAGAAAATGAATGGACAGCATTAAAAAACTTTGCAGCAAAAGATTCGGTCGATCTATCTAAAGCAAGCGCAAAAGATAAAGATTACATCATCAAAAGAATTCCTTCTCTTATAGCACGCCAGATGTGGAGATACGAAGGCTATTACGAGGTAATGAACCAGTCGGATGATTTTGTGAAAAAAGCCTTGCAGGTGTTGAAGTGAGCTGTCAGTTGTGAGTGGTGAATGGTGAGTGGACAATAGTCAAGGCGAATGACTTGTTTAGCAGACTTTAATGCTGCTTTGCCATCTTTTAGTATTTGTGTTTTTTTGGGGTAACCAGCAGTTGTTTTTTATGGCAACTTCGTTGTGTCACTCACTTATACAGCAAACCTTTATTCAGCTTTTAACCCACATCTGCTTGCCTTCGTGCCGTTGCAGGTCAACGGCATCAAGGAATCCTCAGCCAACTGTCAACCTTATTGTGCAAGAGATTGCTTTCCCACTTTTGTTCGTGCCGTTGCAGGAGTTATCACCTGCAACAAATACTTGCAATCAAAGCTCTTGTTGTTAGTCATAACACCAACAACGGCATGAAAAACCTTATCACCTTAGTAACAGATAAAAAAAGAGAAAGAAAAAACCTTATTATCTTATCATTAAGTCATGAGCAGAATTCCACAATTTGTATACTCATTTTGTTTTGATAATTTAAAATTGCACTCTTTCCATTCCTGAAAAGAATCGTGAGATATAAGGTAATAAGGTTAGTTACTTTTTGGGCAGACATGTTGTGTTACTAAGGTAATAAGGTGATATGTTGTACACAAATTCTATGTTCGTAATCCACTACTTTTCCGGTTGGCGGGAAACTTATAAAGCGGGAAGTTTAGCACATTAGCATATCAGCACATCAGCACATTATAGTTGGCTTGTAGAATAAAGAATGAAAAGTACAAGAGTGCGACGCAACGGTTGCCCAATAGTAGTAATGCAGCCCGGTTCAAAAAAATTCAACTCACTTTTTTACAGCTATTTTTCCTCTCACTAATAAAAATGATTTTTCTGTTCCCAACTGCAGAATGCTTATTCAACATTGTCCCCGTCTCTGCAGGCTCACTTTTACTGCAACAACAAAATCAGCAGGTTCGTTTAAAAGCCCCTTTAGGGGTTTGGGGTTCTTAACCAATACTTTGTAAAAACTTTGGAGCGGTTCTGGCTTTGGTGGCCTGTTCAAAAGCATAAGCCATGCCTAAAAGCTGCGGCTCAGAATAAGCAGTGCCAAAAAATGAAAAGCCTGCCGGCAGCTCATGCACAAAACCCATAGGAACAGTGATGTGCGGATAACCAGACATAGCAGCAGGCGAAGAGAAAGAAAATCCGGTATTGTAATCTCCGTTTATAATATCGATGCAACAGGCAAGGCCATTGGTCGTACCGCAAATTGCATCTAATTTATTTTCCTGTAAAACAGTGTCTATAATTTTTCTTGACGAAGTTGATTTTGCAAGCGCATCAGTATATTCTTTACTGTCCAACCCGGTTTTTTTATCTGAACTGATCAATGTTTCCTGTTTAAAGAAAGGCATGGCTGCTGCTTCATTTTTATCGTTGAATGCAATTACGTCTTTCAATGATTTTACAGGAGCATTCGATGAAGCAAGATATTTGTTCAGGCCATCTTTAAATTCGTATTGAAGTATCTCAAACTCTGCCGCACCCAGTTCACGTATCGACTTTAATATGTCCACTTCTACAATCGTTGCTCCTTTTTCTTTTAGTAAAGCAATGGCTTTATTCAGCAACGCAACTACCTGCGCACTTCCTTTTAAAAAAGACTTTTCAAGGCCTAATCTTTTCCCTTTTAAGGCGTTAGCATCTAAAAACCTAGTATAATCTTTTTGCGTTTTTCCACGGCTTTGTTTCGTGACTGCATCATCAGAGTCAATGCCTGCAATTGCGCCCAGCAAAATAGCAGCATCTTTTACAGTTCTTGTCATCGGCCCCGCCGTATCCTGCGTAGCTGAAATAGGTATAATCCCCGAACGGCTCCACAATCCAACTGTAGGTTTTATACCCACCAATCCGTTTACTGATGCAGGGCTTACAACCGATCCGTCAGTTTCTGTTCCTATAGCTGCAGCGCATAGATTTGCTGCCGCTGCCGAGCCTGAGCCGGCACTGGAACCGGAAGGATTTCGGTTGAGTATGTACGGGCATTTTGTTTGACCACCCCGGCTGCTCCACGCACTGGTCGAGTGAGATGAACGGAAGTTGGCAAACTCGCTGAGGTTTGTTTTGCCTAAAATAACAGCTCCTGCCTGGCGAAGCTGTTTTACTATAAATGCGTCTTTCAAAGCCTTGTTACCGACCAGCGCCAGAGAACCGGCGGTTGTCATCATCTTGTCGGCAGTATCAATATTGTCTTTTATTAAAACAGGTATTCCATGCATTGGTCCGCGTACTTTGCCCGCTTTTCTTTCATCATCCATTGCTTCTGCAATTGTAATGGCATCCGGATTTATTTCAATCACACTATTAATTGCAGGCCCGCTTTTGTCAACATCTTCAATTCTTTTGAGATACCATTTTGTTATTGCCTTTGAAGATAAATCGCCGCTCTGCATTTTTTGCTGCAGTTCATCTATCGTTACTTCAACAAGGTCGTTGTCTTTTAATGTAAATACATTTTCACTTTCACTTTTAACGGCAGCGGCACTGGCGGTTGCGGTAATCATTACAGGCAATGTGAAACCGGCAATAGAGCCGTTTTTAAGAAATTTTCTTCTGTTCATTTTTAAAAAGTAAATACTGAAAAGGATGAGTTGTAAAAAAGTGAAGATAATAACAAAACCAATAGTATACCGCCGGGAATGTGTTTTAAAAGAAGGTCTTTTTAGAAATGGTTTATACTGTTAACAACCGGTTTATGTTTTTGTGAACAAAGAACAATTATTGATAAATAAGCAATAAGGCATTGGAAGCTTTACTCCGCTTTTAAGGGATCACCTGCTGTAACTGTTCCTGAACCTTTATGCAAAAGGTTTTGCCCGAACATGACCTTGTTTTTATATGTACGGTACGTGGCTAATGTTTTTAAAGGCTCCGTCCCTTTTGCAGCAAGTTCCTGGTCAACAGTTGTTATTACACAACGGGCACAGGGCTTTACCGCTTTGAAGGTAACTTCGCCGATACTGAATGTATCAAAGGTATCCTCACAGTAAGGAGCGCCTCCTGTGAAAACAAAGTTGGGTCTGAAGCGATTTACAGGTACAGGTACAGCAAGACGGCTGTTTAAATCATCCAGCGAAGACTGACCGATTATCAAAAAGGGATAAGCGTCTGCAAAACTTACAATTTCTGCATCACCTGCATAGTTAGTATCAACATAACGTTGTGTAGTATCCGGCATATATACCAACTGAACAGGCATTTGCAGTGCGTGGGAAAACCAGGCATTTGCAGCAAAGCTTACTTCCCGTGCTTTACAGGTATCGTCCCATATTTGCACAGTTACTTCGTTATGAGTGTATTCATCAAAGGGGATCATAAGTGGTGCATACAAACCTCTTTTATGTTTTACCAGTAAACCTTCTTTTACAATATTTACCTGCAGCAATGCCATTTGAGGAAAAGCTCTCTGCGTTAAAAAATTGCCATGCAGGTCGGTTAACATCCAGCGGCGGTCATACTGCAGTCCTGTTTCGTGTACTTCTGCTTCATTTACAGCTATGCCTCCCAACGATTTTATCGGATAAATATATATGTCCTTAAGAATTAGGTTTTCATCCATAAAAGCTTTGTATGTATAACAGGTGATATAAAAATTAAAGCGCTTCAGTAACGTATGGGAATGTAGCTTTTGGATGTTTTCTCCAATATCATTTAATTAAGGTTTTTTGGGGGACAAACATTTGTTC
Source organism: uncultured Segetibacter sp. (assembly GCA_964251885.1). GTDB lineage: Bacteria > Bacteroidota > Bacteroidia > Chitinophagales > Chitinophagaceae > Segetibacter. The sequence continues at coordinate 8,334 of CAXUMK010000006.1, forward strand.
TTTCTTCTCCTCCGGTTGTGTCACTCCCTTGTACCGCATCTTTTCATAGCGGCTCATACACACAGCATTCTACGAAGATTAGCCAGCTCTTTAAAAAAGATAAAAACCTGACTACTATTGTTACTGCAGAACCATAAGCTAAAACTACATTTCATTTTTGTTTAATTATAACTTTGAGTATTGATCTTACTTTTAAAAATTAAAAAATGGAAGCTGAAAAGATATTCAAAAAACTGCGTTTTGACAAGGCTGCAAATGCATTGATTGTAAATGCGCCGAAAGAATATGCCGCTATCTTGCAAGAATCAAATTATGACTGTAAGCCTGTGAAAGAAAAGGAAGGCAGTTATGACTTTGTACAGATTTTTGCAACAGCGCAGGCTGAACTGGAAAGGCTTGCTAAAGAAGTGGAAAAATCAGGAAAACATGATTGCATATTCTGGGCATGTTACCCTAAAGGAACAGGGAATATTAAAAGCGACATAAAAACGCGAAACGGTATGGATAGCATTTGAAATGATCGGGCAAATGGCTGTAACCCAGGTTGCTATTGATGATACATGGAGCGCACTAAGGGCAAGACCGGTTGATAAAGTAGGTAAGTAATCGGATCAGATATCTTTTACCTAATTCGTTTATATTTAATTCCCGGATGGTTTTTAAGTCTACTATCATTTTTTAAATTCTCTTATTGCCTTTAAAATATGTCGAATAATATCCATAATCATATAAATTATGGAAATAGAAATAACTACTACCTGAGAAAATTTAAACACTAACAATAGTTCATGATTAGTGGTTGCTTCTATTGTTCCATGTAAAATATATTCCTCGATCACTTCTTTTAGCTTTTCTGTTATCCAGGCTACAAATAAAACGTAAACACAGTCAAGAAAAATGGTTAACACTAACCCGAAAAAATCCTTAATTTTTTCTATTTACTCTTTTTGCCAATCCATTATTTCTAAAGTTACCAATCTGAAATAAATACACTATTGTTTGTTTAATATTCTAATCCGCGTATTCCCCGGCCATGCGGTGCTATTAAAAGGTAATGCAATCACCCCAACCCCTACCACTTCAACCCTTCCACCTCCACCTCCCCCACCACAAACACACTTCCGCAAACTAATATCATATCTTCTTTATGTGCATTGTTAATGGCTTGCTGCAATGCTTCAGTTACTGTGGCAAATGCATGTCCGTTTAAATCTAAAGTCAATGCTTTTTCTGCCAGTTCATTTTCAGGCAAGGCTCTTGGTATCTGGGCTTTTGTAAAATAATAATGGGCATATTTGGGAAGCAATGCAAGTATTGCTGAAATGTCTTTGTCTTTCACCATCCCGATAACAATATGCAGCTTTTGAAAGTTGCAATGCTCTAACTGCTCTGTTATCTGCTTTATGCCATCTTCATTATGACCTACATCTAAAACGGTATAAGGGCTTTCGTGTATTACTTCCCAGCGACCGTGCAGACCCGTTAGCTTTCTTATATTTTGCAGTGCATGCTCAACTTGTTTATCTTCTATTTTCCATCCCTGCTGAGTAAGCAAATGAACAGCTTCTGCAACCGTCAAAAGATTTTTCATCTGGTATAAACCGGTAAGCTCAAGACGGTATTGTTTTCTTTCATCGGTACGGTTATCGGCAATATTTACTTCAAGATAGTGGCCTGGCTGTTTCCAGTCTGCAACCCATCTTTCTTCATTTGCAAAATGAATGGGTGCATCCATTTCTTTGGCTTTCTCAATGAAAACAGCTTTCGTTTCCGGTAAAGTTTCACCAATCACCACTGGCACTCCTTTTTTGATAATACCTGCTTTTTCTGAAGCAATTTTTTCGAGCGTATTTCCGAGCAGGTTTGTATGATCGTAACTGATATTGGTAATTACTGATAGCTCCGGAGTGATAATGTTGGTGCTGTCTAATCTTCCGCCCAGGCCAACCTCGATGACAGCAATATCAACCTTTTGCTGTGCAAACCAGGTGAAAGCCATTGCAACGGTTATCTCAAAAAAGGATGGTTCTATTTCTTCAATCAAAGGTTTTATGCGCTCTGTAAATTGTACCACAAAATCTTCATCAACCATTTCGCCATTTATCTTAATCCTTTCTCTAAAATCTTTTAAATGAGGTGAAGTGTACAAGCCGGTTTTGTAACCTGCTGTTTGCATAATGGCGGCAAGAATATGACTGACAGAGCCTTTGCCATTGGTTCCGGCAATATGAATGCTTTTAAAACTCTGATGCGGATTTCCTAAAGCTTCACAAAGTTTAATCGTATTGGTAAGGTCGCCTTTAAAAGCAGCAGCGCCTAACCTGCTAAACATTGGCAGACGATGGAAAAGGTATTCGATAGTTTGTTGATAGTTGAGCATAAAAAAAACCGTAGCTGCCAAAGCTACGGTTATAAATTAAAATTGTACTAAAGGCTCCCTTCAAAGCAGAAGCTTATCCCTTCAATTTAAAATCAAATAAAATAGTACCGGTCTGTTCGTCTTCCTCTCCTGCATTCAGCTTTAGTTGCATGGCTTTTCTGGTGGCTATAGAACGGATGGTTCCGTTAGTTGTGGTGGTTCCTCTCGGATTGACAATTGCAGAAATTACAGTACCGCTTTTATCAACACGAATATCTACAGCCACCTTTGCGTTTTCATTAAAGTCGTCTTCAAAAGACGGAAGACGGGTAAATCTTCTGCCACTTAAGCCGCTTCTAATTCTGACACCGCTGTTACCGCTTGAAGCATTGCCTTTATAACTATCAGAGTTTGGATTGCCATTTGGATTTCCCTGGTCGCCACGTCCGCCTGCTATGCCCTGGTTACGAACGCCATTGTAAGAGTCTGCACCATTTCCGCCGGGGCCGTTACTGGTTCCTCCTTTATAAATGGCTTTGGGGTGAGGAGGTGCAGGTGTTGGATTTGATACAGGTTGTGTATTGACACGTGTTTTAGCCGGTACTGTGCTGGCAACAGTGCGGGTAATTTCACGTGGTTTTACCGGTACAGGTTTTACGATTGGCGTATGCTTAACTGTCGGCTTAGGATTGTTATTTACGGCGGGTGCATCATCGGCTTCATGCTCATCACCCTGTATGTTTTGCTCCTGGTCAACAGGAGGAGCCGGTGAAGAATGTGCAGGCGGAGAATAGTCTTCCTGCTTAGAAGCTGACGGCTCTCCCGGAACCTGCGGTGCGACATCGCCTGAACCCTGATCACTATTTCCAAGATTTACTTCAATTCCTTCTTCCATAACCGGTGGAGCGATTTGAGGTAATGTCCATTTCACAAAAAAGAAAATAATAAACAGCAGAGCACACGCTATTGAAGTATAAGTAGCTGCTTTAATATTTTTTTCTCTCTCAAATGCCGGTACCATGGAGTTGTAGTTGGACATACAAATATAATTATCGGCGTAAAGCTTTTGTTTAATGTTGAAAATTACTCTTATAACCTTTTGCAATGCACATGAAGCGGATAAAAAAAGGTTAAGAATGCCTGGGGAAGGCACAGTGAGCAAAGTGACTTTTATTAGATTTGTATAGTATTATTTGAAAATAGCTCTTAGAATAGTACTTAAAAAGTTGAAAGAAAAAGGAAAAATTAAAGATGAATGACATCTTGCAATACAAAGGATATTACGGTCATGTGCATTTTAGCGCAGAAGACGACGCTTTTATAGGCGAGGTAATAGGCATTAACGATACTATAGTTTTTGAAGGTAACACTGTAGAGGAGCTAAAAAGCTCATTTCACGAAGCTGTTGAAGATTATTTGGATGCCTGTAAAGAGATTGGTAAAGAACCCGAAAAAACTT
>CAXUMK010000006.1:12161-44897 GCA_964251885.1 uncultured Segetibacter sp.
TTATAAGGGCAGTTTTAATGTTCGCATTTCCACAGAACTTCACAGAGAAGCAGCGCTAATGGCAGCTATAAAAAAAGTTTCTTTGAATGAGTTTATCGGATATGCAATAAATGAAACTGTAATAAAAGAAAAGAATCAGCTAACGTCATAATATGACCTTTGTTATAGGGAATTTACAAGCTGTACTCATTTTTACGTCTATAACATTCAATTTGTTTAGTCGAGTCAATTTTATACTACAGTACTAATGCGCAAAATCCATTTCAAAATCTCCCTTAATTCTCTCAATTGGAGGATTGAAATAGCCATATTTAAGATAAGGAAACTCTTCCTGAATTAATTCGAGCAGTTGTTTTACACCTAAGAATTCGCCAGTCTCTGCTACATTTATTTTTCCAAGATACCAGTCGGGATCAATATTAAAATTTCGCCACTGTATCATTTTCAGGCCGGTGTCTTTTATCACTTTTCTCAGCGCTTCATATTCTTCTACGCTATCTGTCATTCCGGGAAAAACAAAATAGTTTATGCTGGTCCAGCCGCCAAAGCTGTTTACTACTTTCAGGCTTTCAATAATATCTTCAAAAGCATAATTGTTCGGGCAATAATAAGGCTCATAAATCTTTTTGCGTACACTGTTGAGGCTTACACGAATGCTGTCTAAACCCACTTTGCAAAGCTCACGTACAGCCTCGGGCTTAGAGCCGTTTGTGTTGATGTTGATGCTGCCTTTCGAGGTATGTTTTCTTATTTCAATAATTGCTTCGCGAATGGTCTGCCACATCAGTAAAGGTTCCCCTTCGCAACCTTGACCGAAACTGACTATGGGATAAGGCGCGCTCTCAAGGTGAGGAACAGTATATTCCACGATCTCTTCAGCGGATGGCTTGAAGGTCAAACGGTCTTGTGTAGAAATAATGGTTTCATCTTCCGGCTGAAAGGAAATACAACCCACACAATTTGCATTACATGCAGGTGAGGATGGGATAGGGCATTCCCAACGGCCTAAAAAATAATTACGTGCAGCAGGACAATGATAAGTAAGTGCGCAGTTATTTGCAAGGTGTTCAACAAGGCGGTTGTGGGGATAAGCTTCCAGCGCTTTTTTTACACCCTGCTCAACTGCAGCCTGGTCGTAACCTTCACAGTCTTGCCTGATGTCTTGCTCGATACGAATGCAGGGAACATAAAATTTTCCGTTTAACCAGCCGGCAGCAGTATAACAAAACAAAGGAAGCGTAGGTGCATCAGGTGCAGTTTCGTAAGCTGCCAAATAAAAGCCTGTATGAGCCGGCGGAATAAAAGCAGCCACTGCCCATCCTTTTTCACACAGCCGCATCTTGCCTGTTTTTACGTCAATCCCAATTCCGCGCCGTTCAGGTAATTCATATAATTGACCGCCTTCGGGCAGTTCTATCCATTCATCTTCAGGTACAGGAAGTGCATCCCACCCCGTTCTTCCGGTGACATATAAAGAGGTGTCTTCAAAGATATTTCCCTCTCCATCTGAATATAAAATATAAGGCGATTGTGTGAGCATGAGAATGTTGACAGATGATCGATGACAGTTGACAGGCCAATTTTGCAAAGTAAAGTCTTATACTATCAAGTATGCTGCAGAATGGATGGTTTTAAGAAAAATATAAATAGTTTCAATCTCTTGTACCGTGGGAGCAGGAACTGCTATTAATATGTTATATCAAACCTCTGTTAGATTTAAACAGGTAAAAGAGTGTACCATTGCAAAAATTTTGAAAATTGAAGAAGATTTCGGGTTACAGAAAGTTATTAGGTGTTGATGAAAAAGTGGATTTAAAAGAATTAAAGACAGTTTACAGAAACCTGATGAAAGAATGGCATCCTGATAAGTTTCAGGAAGGTGCTGAACAGGAAGCAGCACAGGAGAAAAGCAAAAAAGTAATTGAAGCATATCACTTTTTAGTTAGTATTTCACCCGAAACGCATTCTCAGTCTTTAGAAGAATATACCAATATAATCAGCTCCTCTGCAATTGTGGATTTTAATTATAAAGGCGGGAACCTCTCTATAACTTATTCAGAAGGTAATTGCTACGAATATTTTGATGTTCCAAGAGCTCTTTATATCAAGTTGGTTAATGCCGATACCCAGGCAAGATTTGTGCGACGTCATATCTGTGGCTCTTTTGTTTACAGAGAAGTTAGCAAGGCATCAGTTGCTTAAATCATTTTACATTACTACCGCTGTACGATCAGGTCAGAAGTGAGGCTTATACTTGGCATTGCATGAATATGTCCAATTGTTTTTTGGTACCGCACTGTATTACTACTATTTCGCATCGTTGCGTCGCACTCTTGTGCGCTTTGTTCATTTTTGAGCGATGCACGACCCCCGCCCTAAAGGGAGCTAAAATGTCAAGATCAAGCTTTAGTACTAATGTGGCTTCAGCATTTGTAAAGCTTAATTGTAAACCTTTCGCCGGTTGGCAAAAACATCATTACATGACAAACAGATGTGCCACACTTTTGAGGTGTGGCACATCTTACGCTGCAGCATAAGCCTGCTCCACAATGATATACACTCTAAACGGAGCGTCGCAACAAAAGCTTCATTGTAAAACTCCTGCTGGTTACAAAAATTCCTTCCATGTATATTACAGATGTGCCACACCTTTGAGGTGTGGCACATCTTAGATTATTCAAATCTACCTTTAACGGCCTGGCAACTTTTACTGAAAGTCTGCAGCCGTTACGCCCTCATTCAGCTTAACATCAGAAGCTTTCATCTCGAGCACTTGCTGCTGACCATTTGCAGAGATGGTAAGAGTTTGCGTGTAAGGGTACATAATTGAACCCACTTTTCTGTAATCGCTAAACTCCTGTGTGGTTGTTACCGTAACACTATTGGTCGTTTTTGCATCTTCCTTTTTTACAAGCAGCTTGCTTGCGATATCATAATATTCTGTTTTAACAGTTCCGTCAGGATAGGTGATCAGTAGTTTATACGCATCGGAACCATTTACTTTTTCTGCGCCTTTTACTTCAGCCTTAAAAGCCGGGTTTTTTAGATAATCTATTTGCTCAAATAAGCCTGTTACAAAATTCTTTTCTTTGATTTCTTCAGGCGTCATGTCTTTTTTATTACCCATCTGCTGCTGATAGCCGGTTGTACCGTTGAAGCTGCTCTTCATCACCACATTTCCTCCCATAGACATCGTCATCGCTTCCATGTTTGGAGTCATTGTTTTAGATTGAATCTGTAAGCTCATTCCCTGCATCTGCATAGTCATTGTAGCAAAAATGGAGTTTACTTTTTTTAACTCATCTGTGCCACCGACAGCTTTGATATAATCGTTTAAAACATCAACCGCTTTTACATTTACCGATACTGCAGACGAGGACGCAGTTACAGCATTGGCATACTTATCATACATCTTTACCGGATACTTCAGATTAGTAAGCCCGTCGTGCATCTGAGAAGCATTTCCCACTACTACAACCCGTGTATTGCTGCTGTTGAAATATTTTTCCGCTACTCTTTGTATGTCTTCTTTTGTTACAGCATTGATCTTTTGCAGATAGGTTTTATAAAAGTTTGCTGGCAGGTTGTTAATCAGAATATTCCTGGCAAATGAAGCGGTATTAGCAGGATTTTCGAGACCTAAAGCGAAGTTGCCATTATACAGTGCTTTGGCATTTGTTAATTCTTCGTCTGATACTTTTTCGTTACGAAGTTTTGAAATCTCAGTAACAAATTCAACAACTGCACTGTCTGTCTTAGGCGTTCTTACAGAGGCAGAAGAAGAAAATAAATTTTGAAATCTTCCTGCCTGTATTCTTGAATAAGCGCCATAAGTGAAACCATGTTTCTCTCTTAGGTTATTAAATAACCGGCTTTCTGCACCGCCACCCAATATCTGGTTAGCAAGCAAAACAGGGAAATAATCAGGGTTATTCATCTTCAGGTCAACCAGGTTCGTTACCGTAATTTCTGATTGTACTGCATTCGGCATATCAACCACATCAATTTCTGTGCTTGCAGGATTGGGAACGGTTGCCAGTGCCGGTAATGACAGCACACTTCCTTTAAAGTCGCCAAACACTTTTTGTGCTGATTGCTTAGCAGTTTCAGTTTTAATATCGCCAATAATGGTTAAGTACGAGCGGGAGGGCGTAATGTACTTTTGATATGCTTCCTTTATATCTGCGAGTGTAAGGCCTTGTACGCTTTCTTCAGTTTCAAATTCCCCCAGCGGATGTTGCTTTCCGTAAGCAAATGCATTAACTACCCTTGCTGAAACCGCCCTTGTGTTTTTCTCATTTGATTTCATCCCCGTAAGCATTTGTGATTTTAGCTTTTCAAATGATTCCTGGGTAAAGGCGGGGCTTTTTATTGCTTTCCCCATCAGTTCAAAAGCCCGGCTGAAGTAGCGGGTCAATGCAGACACATTTCCTCCTGATGAATTCAGGTTTACATTGGCACCCATTCTGTCAACCGCTTCATCAAAAGCAGCTTTAGGCATATCTGTCGTTCCCTCGTTCAACATTTGTCCCATCAAATCCATTACGCCGGCTTTTTTGCCTTCGGTAACAGGACCTGCATCAATATAAAAACTGGCTGTAACCCGTGGAAGCTTGTGGTCTTCAACTATTAAAACGGTTATGCCGTTAGGTAATTTATATGTTACAGGGTCTTTTAAAGCGATCACAGGCGCTGGCCCTGCAGCAGGTTTTTTGGTTCTGTCTATTTTCAACTGAGCCTGGACATTGCAATATAAAAAGGCAACTGCGGCTATCATTACAATTTTCTTCATTTCTATGTGTTTACGATCATGTAAGGCTTACAGGAAACATTTATTTTTTAATTTATTGAACTGTCTTTGCCGGTAAATAATAAAGCACCACTCTCGAATTTGGCTGCAGGTATTTTATGGCTGCCGCTCTTATATCCTCACGCGATACATTTCTTATTTTACTCAGTTCCTCGTTTATGTTATTGGTATTTTTATTATAAAAAGTATAACCATTTGCCAGGTTTTCTGCAACGCCAAGCATTCTTGAATTAGCATTTACATAATTGTTTTCAAACTGGTTTTGAACCTTTTGATAATCTTCTTCGCTTACCAGGTTTGTCTGCAGTTTAGTTACTTCTTCGTCAATATCTTTTAAAAGGGAATCTAAAGGCGTATTGCTATTTGGTAAGGCATAAGTGATATAAGAGCCATAATCTTCAAGCGCATAGTTAAAAGCGCCAACCTGCAGAGCGTTCTTTTTCTCGTCTACCATTTTTTTGTACAGCTTAGAACTTGACCCTTCTGAAAGTATAGAAGTTATCATTCGTAAGGCTGTAGCGTCTTTGCTGGTTAGTCCCGGCACACGATAGGCAGACATGATAGCAGGTATCTGAATATTCGGATCATAAGCAGTATCAACAATCATTGAAGTTACAGGTACGTCCTCCACCTTTTTATACACAACTGGTTCTCCCTGCGGAACAGGCCCAAAATAGGCGCTGATTAATTCTTTAGACTGACTCACATCAATATCTCCTGCAATAGAAAGCACGGCATTATTAGGAACATAATATTTCTTAAAGAAAGCTTTAAACTCTTCCAGCTTTGCTGCATCCAAATCATTCATAGAGCCGATCACTCCCCAGTGGTAAGGATGGTTGGTAAACAACCTTTTTGAAATTTCATCTATAAAACGACCATAAGGCCTGTTATCAAAACTTTGCCTTTTTTCTTCTTTCACCACTTCATTCTGGGTTCTCACGCCCACCTCGTTGATAACAGGGTGCATCATTCTTTCGCTTTCTAACCACAACCCAAGTTTTAGTTGGTTAGAGGGGAAAACTTCATAATAAAAAGTTCTGTCCTGTGTAGTATTGGCGTTATTCTGACCGCCATTGCTTGACACAAGCTTCATAAAGTCGCCACGCTTAATGTTATCAGAGCCTTCAAATAACAGGTGCTCAAAAAAGTGAGCAAAGCCTGTTCTGCCTGTCTGTTCGTTTTTTGAACCTACGTGATACATGACCGATACAGCTACAACCGGGGCTGATTTGTCCTGGTGAAGTATTACGTGCAAGCCATTTGGCAAGTCGTATTCTGTAAATTCTACTTTTTGTGCATGCACCGAGGCAGAAAGTAACACCACGGTGGCAACGCCAAAAAGATGCTTTTGTAATAACATACTTTTTTGTTGTTTAATTAAAATGCTTGATTTGTTTAAAATTGTTTGGCTAATGATTTCATTAAGCTTCTATTGAGCGGATATTTTTAGCGTGATCAGTAGCCGAAATGCAGTTTTCATCGAGAAAGTTGTCGTCATAATTTTTAAAGGAGTTCCAAACATATTGAAAATTTCCGGGTGACGAAAAGTATTTAACAAAATAGGGATGGAACAGATAAACCACAATCGCATGAACAGGGTAGGTGTTGCCATGTGTAAGGACAGGTCGCGACCAGTCCCTACACGTCGCGAACGATCCATACCTGTTCCTACCAATTCGGCATTATCAATTATTTAAACAGCATCCACATCGGGAATAACAGAAACACTTCTGTATCTTTTATTGGATTGAATGATGGCGATTTGTTGCAGAATGTCGCGTTTACAAAGGCGAATAAATTGAGCATCTTTCGGCAATTTCAGCAGCAACTCAAATAAATACTGATTTCTTACGCGGTTAACAGCAGGTTCGGCAGGACCACTGACATAAGCGGGATATTTGTCTGTGAGAAAGCGTCCTAAAATGTTCGACGCTTCTTCTGCTACTTCGCGGTACTTGTGCTTGCATGTTATTTGAATGATCCGCGAAAAAGGCGGGTAAAAAAAGTTTTTCCGGTTTTCTATCTCGAACTGGTAAAATGCTTCATAGTTGTGCTGCTGCACAAAATGCAAAACGGGATGATGTGTATTACTTACCTGCACGATAACCCTGCCCTGCTCTTCCCGGCGACCAGCACGGCCACTCACCTGTTCTATCATTTGAAACGCCCTTTCATTGACCCTGAAATCAGTAAAGTTTAAAAGTGCATCTGCATCTGTAATTCCTACCAGGTTCACATGCTCAAAATCAAGGCCTTTTACTACCATCTGGGTACCGGCGAGTATATCTATCCGCTGCTGCTCAAAAAGTTTAATCAATGCATCATGGTCATTCTTTCCACGAACGCTGTCATAATCCATTCTTGCAATTTTAGCCTGGGGGAAAGCTTCGGTTAAAGCTTCTTCAATTTTTTCGGTACCAAAATTTTTCTGTGTAAAATTATGATTGCCACAAGCCGCACAGGTAAGCACGATGGGATAAGTTGTGCCGCAATAATGGCATTGCAGCTTGTTCTTTGCTTTGTGAAAAGTAAGTGATACATCACAGTTCACGCAGTGAGGGATCCAGCCACAAACAGCGCACACCTGGTAAGGCGAATACCCGCGCCGGTTTTGAAAAAGAATAACCTGCTTCTTTTCTTTCAGCGATTGCTGTATTGCCTCGGTCAATTGAGGAGACAGGATAACCTTTTGTTTGTCTGCTGTGATGATTGTTTTTACATCAACAATTTGAATTGACGGCATTTGTACGTTGCCATACCGCTCTGTTAATGTAACCAGTCCATACTTGCCTGATTGTGTATTAAAATAGCTTTCAATGGATGGAGTTGCGCTGCCCAGCAAAACTTTAGCATCGAATAATGAAGCGTAATAAATAGCAGAATCACGGCCATGATACCGCGGGGCAGGTTCCTGTTGTTTGTATGAGGAGTCGTGCTCTTCATCCACGATAATTAGCCCCAGTTCTTTAAACGGCAGGAATAAAGAAGATCTTGCACCCAGTACTACTTTTGTTTCTCCGGTCTTTATTTTGTTCCAGATCTCTACCCGCTCGTTTGGGTTGAATTTAGAATGGTAAATGGTAATGTATCCGCCAAAGTATTTCTGCAGCCTTCGTATGATTTGTGCAGTCAATGCAATTTCGGGAAGCATATACAAAACCTGCTTTCCCTGCTTAATGAATTGCTCTATCAGCTTTATATAAATTTGGGTTTTGCCGCTCGATGTAACACCCTGTAACAGGCATACCGCTTTTTCATTCAACACCTGTTTTACCGCATCTAAAGCAATCATTTGGGCAGGAGACAATTCAAAATCTATTTTTATATCACGTGGAAGAGACGGAAGCCGGTCGATAGAACGTTTTTCTAAACGAATAATATTTTTATCGGCGAGGCCTTTTAGCTGTGCTGCTGTGGCATTTGCCTTTTTTAAAAGATTCGTCTGCGTTACCTCTCCTTCTGTTTTAATCAGGTGAAGGTATGAAAGCAGCAGTTCAAGTTGCCTGGGTGCTTTGTTTTTGCTCCATTCATTCAGCAGTGCAGATAAGTTGTCTTCATTGTGATAATCAGAATGAAGATGGACGTACGTTTCTATCTTTTGCCTGTACGTATTCTTTAATGCTTCCCAAACGATACAAACCTTTTTATCAATCAAACCTTTAATTACAGGGTAGACATGCGACGCATCCAATATCTGCTGTACCTCACTAAGCTTTAATTCTTTCTTAAGCAAAAGCGCTTCGGCTACAAGATATTCTTCGTCGTTTAAATCAGAAAAGTCTTCACCGTATTCTTCGTTGTAGGCTAATATGCTCTCGCTCGACAATTTGAGATGCGATGGCAAAGCTGCCTGCATTACATCTCCTTCGTTGCACATATAATAACCCGCCATCCATTCCCATAATTGCAACTGCTGGTTGTATAAGAGCGGCTGGTCATCAAGCAGGTTTACAATATCTCTTGGCTCAAAAGATGCGGGTTTATCAGCATGTACTGTTTTTACAATTCCGGAGTATTTTTTATTCTTCAATTGTACTTCAACCCTTGAGCCTGGCTGTATATTTTCTTTTAAATGCTCAGGTATTGCCCAGGTATAATTTTTTGGCAGCGCAAGCGGAATAATTACTTCAGCAAAGAGCTTAGTTGCATTGGTATCGAAAAGTGAAGATGAAGTAATGTTATCCTGCATAAATCAATTATGCTAAAATAAGGTCATTAGGAATAAAGGGTAAAAGAATTAACAGGAAAGATGAAAAGCCTGTAAGTTGATGTAACATTAGAGAATGTATTGAACTTCAACATTTTTGACACCCTGTTGGCTTTAGAAGGCTTTTTTACGCAGTGATATAGTTGGTGCTATGCACCTTAAGAAGTCTTATTTTTAGCTGCAGGCTTATTCTTTTAACAAAAGAACACTTTGTTCTAATCCACAAGTCTTTAATATTTCTAAGACTTCCTTTTTTGTTTTTGGAGGATTTCGTAAACTTTCTATTTGATTATTTAGTGCCTCTACAACCTTGTTTCTATTAAGATTAATTATACTTGAAACAAATTTATCAGGATGCAATATTTCTATGTCAAACGTTTTAAGATATGCTTCAGGAAAGTCTTTTAAATTAAATGTAATTATAGCATCGGCCTTTCCTCTAATTGCAGCCGCAAGAACATGCCTATCGTCATCGTCTTTTAAGGAAAGTCCTGCTATCAATTCCTGGTAATTAATTACGTTAGAGTCAGGAAAGGCTGAATTCATTGCATCTTTAGTATGTTCCAATTTATCTCTTACTAAATCGATTCTCTTTACTAAAAGATTATCGATCCATTCATTTTGAATTTCTTCAGTCCACCTTGGTTTGTATAAATCAAGGTCGGCTAAGTTTAATAAGAAGTCCCTTAAAGGTGCCGGATATAATACATTTGCGTCAAGCAGAGCTATCATTTTCCCAGAATAAATCATCAATAACCCAAATTAAGTTCCTGTGCTTGTTGCGCTAAGAAATCTAAATTTTGTTTTCTGTTTTGCTTTAATTTTTTCTCGTATTCAATTAAATGTTTTAACTCAATCCTTCGGTGAGTACCAACTTTCTTAAAAGGAATTACCTTCTCTTCCAGCAGTTTAACTATGTGAGGTCTGGATACATTCAACATGTTAGCCGCTTGTTGAGTACTCATTTCTACTTCAGAAGGAATTAATGTGATTGATTTCCCATCAGCCATATTGCTTAAAATCTCAACTAATAAGTGAAAAGCTTTTTTAGGAATAGGTAAAAACTCACCCTCTTCCTGTATTTTAATTTTAGCAAAACCTGAATGTCTAAAAGCTAAATCAGCCTGACGAATCTCTAAAATTAAAGACTGGGCTAATTGTTGATCCTGTTTAGTCGTTTTTTTTAATACAGTTTCCATAATAATAATTCAGAAAATCAAATATACAAACGAAATAAACGAAACAAGAATTCCTTTTTTAATTACAATAGCTAACTGCTAACAAAGCTTGAAGCTAACTTGCCTATTACCGCTACCTCTCCAATTCCAAAACCCACATTTTACCAACTGGAATAGTAGCCTTATCATTTAATTGAAAAACATCATTACTTGTTACAGACCGGGCTTTTGTAAAGCCATTAGTACGCTCGGTGTATCTTGAAAAATCAATTTGCCGTTCATTTTTACCTGTGTTCATAATGCATATAACCGTTTGATTATTATCGTACCTGAAGTATACATATAATCCGTCCTGGGGTACAAACTGAGTCATCTTCCCGGTTTTAATAGCAGAGGAATTTTTTCGGAAATTAGCGAGCTTCATTGTCCAGTCATGCACTTCATTTTCTTTGGCACTCCGGCCTTCTGCTGTAAATTTATTTTGTTTGTCTTCTTTCCACCCACCCAAAAAATCTGAACGAACCAGTCCGTCAGGATTAGAAATGCCTTTCATTAAAATTTCAGTTCCGTAATACATTTCAGGAATACCGCGGCAGGTTAGTAACCAGGCAATACCCATTTTTAGTTTTTCTTCGTCTTCATCTACCTGCGATAAAAAACGACTCATATCATGGTTATCGAGAAAGATCACATTATTCATGGGATTTTTATACAAAATGTCGTTGCTTAAAGTCTGGTATAAGGCGTTGACATTACCATCTTTTAAAGCTGGCTGAATGCCGTGAAAAAGCGCCTGAAAATCCGTGACGCCAATAAGATTGCTTTTAAAAGATGTGTTGATATTGTTTTGCGTGAAATAAGCTTCGTTCACTGTTCCGTCGACCCACACTTCCCCAAATTCTGTAATCGTTGGATATTCATCCGACAAAGCTTTGTTGCAGCGGTTCATAAAGTCGAGGTCGCAATAAATGTAAGTGTCAATCCTCCATCCGTCAACACCAAATTCTTCAACAGACCATATTGCATGCTGAATAAGAAAATTGGCAACATAAGGATTGGATTGATTTACATCAGGCATTTCCCTGGTAAACCATCCATCGGCCTGCTGCTTTCTGTCTCTCTGTGCAAAATACGGATCAAAAAGAGTCTGGTCTTTGTAATTGGTCTGGGTATACTTTGGCCACTGGTGCAGCCAGTCTTTCATCGGCGGATCAACCACTGTAAAATGATGAATGCCAATATGATTGTACACAGCATCCTGTATCAGTTTCATGCCTCTTTTATGTAAGGCATCGCTTAAAGCCTTGTATGCCGCCTCGCCCCCAAAACGTGGTTCTATTTTATATTGATTGGTAAAAGCATAACCATGCTCTGTACGGTTAGGCATATCGTTTTCAATAACAGGTGTCATCCACAGAGCGGTTACACCAAGCTGCTGCAAATAATCAAGGTGATTGATAACGCCCTGCATATCTCCACCGTGCCGGGCATACATAGAGTCGCGGTTAAGCGATTGATCTTTCATTCCTGCAATGCGGTCGTTGGTTTCATCACCATTGCTAAAACGGTCGGGCATCAGCAAATAGACGAAATCAGAGGAGTTGACACCTTGTGCAAACTGGGTTCCTTTTCCCGGCCTTCTTTTCTTCAATTCATAATTAATACTTACCGGTTCGCTTCCATTTTCAATTTTTATGGTAAAGGTTCCGGGCTTTGCGGCAGAACTGATATTTAAGTCTATAAAAAGATAATTCTTGCCTTCAACCTTATTTACTTTTTGTACTGTAACGCCGGGATATTTTACTGTAACCGCACCTCCATTACCAATATTTGGAGAATGTATCATTAACTGAAGTGCCGGATTTTTCATTCCTGCCCACCAATGAGTTGGATAAACTTCTGTCTGCTGAGCAAATGATAACACAACGCTGCATACTGTAACCAACAATAAAATTATCTTCTTCATAAGTTTTTATTCATCCTGGTCCTTTACCAAAAAATTAAGCAGGCCTGCAATTATCATAGAAACACCGCCTACAACAAGAGCATAGATACTTTGGTTATTAAATAGTATTCGTACAAAAAAACCGAGAATAGCCGCAGCCAATATTTGAGGAATAACAATAAAAAAATTAAAAACGCCCATATAAAAACCCATTTTTTTCGCAGGCAAAGCGCCTGCAAGAATAGAATAAGGCATGGTAAGCGTAGAAGACCATGCAAGACCAATGCCTACCATAGGCAGCAAAAGCAATTGTTTGTCTTTTAAAAATAACATGGAAACAAGACCAATACCTCCAACAATAAGGCAGGCCATGTGTGTATATTTTCTGCCGATTTTCAAGGCAAGTAAAGGCAGCAGAAAAGCAGTAATGGCGGATACGCCGTTATATACCATAAACATTACCCCAACCCAATCACCCGCATCCTGGTAAGCTTTTGAAGTTGTATCGGTTGAATTGAATGCATTTTGTGCAACAGCAGAGGTGCAATAAATCCACATAGAAAAAAAAGCAAGCCAGGTAAAGAATTGTACAATTGCTAATTGCAGCATTGTTGGTGGCATTGTTCTAAATCCACTCAAAATCTCAGTAACACCTTTAAGAGTTCCCTTGCTGTGCATCATTTCTTCCTTCCATCCCTGCATATCGTCGGGAGGAAGTTCACGTGTAGAAAAAACGGTCCAGGATACGGCCGCAAAAAAAACACCTGCTCCTATATAAAATGAATACTTAACTGAATCAGGAATTATGCCCTCTGCCGCCGTGTTGCTGATCTTTAAAACATTGGTAAAAAAATAGGGAAGCAAAGAAGCTACTACTGCTCCCACTCCTATAAAAAAGGTTTGCATGGCAAAACCTGTTGTACGTTGCCGGGTATTTAACTTATCACCTACGAATGCTCTGAACGGTTCCATCGAAATATTGATCGAGGCGTCGAGCGCCCATAGTAAAATGGCAGCCATCCACAAAGCTGTAGAATTTGGCATTAAGAATAAAGCAGTGGATGCAAGTATAGATCCTATAAAGAAAAATGGCCGGCGGCGGCCCCAGTACGGATGCCAGGTGCGGTCGCTTAAATAACCTATAATCGGCTGAACCAGTAAACCTGTTAAAGGTGCAGCTATCCATAAAATGGGAATATCATCGACCTTAGCTCCTAAGGTTTGAAAAATGCGGCTCACATTTGCATTTTGTAAGGCGAAGCCGAATTGAATTCCTAAAAATCCAAAACTCATGTTGAAGATTTGCATGAGGGTAAGGTTTTGCTTACCTTTTTTTACAGGGGCAATGGGGTCTATTGTTACAAGGGCCATAGCAGTCGTTAGGTTTCTTTATTGTGTAATAATTACATAATTGCTAAAAGTAGCAAAAAAAAACATCCGGCAAAGGATGTTCGAATTTTATTATCAATTTACCTAAAGCCTACAAAGCAACCAAATACAAAGTAGATTTTGGAGACAAGCAAAATATCTTTTTTCAGCATCGTTGTGTCACTCACTTGTGCAGCATTTTTTAATTCAGCTTTTCTAAACTGTTTGCTTTTTTTTAAAAACCTGCCACAACTTGAACGTGTGGCAGGTTTGAAATTGTCCTTTGCAGCATTTTTTAATTCAGCTTTTCTCAAAGTGTTTGCTTTATTAAAAAACCTGCCGCACCCCGAAGGTGTGACAGGTTTAAAATACGCACTGATAAAAGTGCAATATAGCTATGCCGATGAACGAAATGCGACGCAACGATGATGCTATGAAAACAAATGCCGGTACCAAAAAAAGTGTTTCGATAACAGCTTTTTTATACTGGTTATTCAGCTCCTATTTTAAATCCATCGGGCAGTACTGCATTCTTTTTTACTACTACAATCTCATCTTTCACTGTGTATAAATCATGTTCGGTATTGGCCAGTTTATTTCCACCTATAATGGTTACATCGTTTCCGATACGGCAATTTTTATCTATAATAGCATGCTCGATATGGCACCGCTCGCCAATACCTACGGCAGGAATTCCCTTCTCCTGGTTTACAAGCAATTGGGCAAGTGTTTCATAATAGTCATTACCCATCAGGTAGCTGTCAATTATTTGCGTCTCCGCACCTATTCTTGCCCTGATGCCTACTACGCTTCCTTTTATGCTGCTGGCATGAATGATTGAGCCTTCGGCAACGATTGATTTTTCTACCAGCGTGCTCTTAAACTTAGCCGGAGGCAACATACGGGCTCTTGTATAAACCGTGTTGGTATTATCAAACAAATTAAACTTAGGAAGGGCATCGGTAAGCTCAAGATTGGCTTCATAAAAAGAATAAATGTTTCCAATATCCGTCCAGTAACCCTCGTATTGAAAACTGGCTACTCTATGTGTACCTATCGATTGCGGAAGAATTTGCTTTCCAAAGTCAGTGGCATCTTTCATTTTGTCTTCAAGCAGTTCGAAAAGCAGTTTTCGGCTAAACAAATAGATACCCATTGATGCAAGATAATCTCTGCCTTCGGCTTTCATTTCTTCACCTGTATCGCTTACCCAATCTGGCAGCAAATCCTGCTTTGGCTTCTCGATAAAAGAAGTGATCATGTGGGCTTCATCTGATTTTAAAATACCAAATTCGCTTGCTTCGCGTGCCGCAACAGGAATGGTCGCAATAGAAATGTCTGCACCGGTTTTTATATGGTGGTCAATCATTTCGCAAAAGTCCATCTGGTATAACTGGTCGCCGCTGAGGATAAGGACATATTCAAAATCGAAAGTCTGCAGGTGACGAAGCGACTGGCGCACAGCATCGGCAGTACCCTGAAACCATCCTGAATTGTCGGGTGTTTGCTCGGCAGCAAGTATATCTACAAAACCACTGCTAAAGGCGCTGAACATGTACGTGTTCTTAATGTGCCTGTTTAGCGATGCAGAATTGTATTGCGTTAACACAAACATTCTGCTTATACCGCTGTTTATACAGTTACTGATGGGTATGTCAACCAACCTGTATTTACCTGCAATAGGTACAGCAGGTTTACTGCGGCTTGCAGTTAAAGGATGTAATCTTGTGCCGGCGCCGCCGCCAAGTATGACAGCTACTACTGATTTTGAGTGGGTATCCATAATGATAATCGTTAGTTTTTAAAAGTTGATTTATATGCTATTGTAAACGTCTATGTATTTCTGTGCGCTGTTGTCCCAACTGTTGTCTATCTGCATCATCCGGGTACGCATACCATTGATAGTGTCGGGTTCATTAAAAACAGCCACGGCGCGGTGTACAGAATGAATGACATCACCAACAGAAGCATGAATGAACCGTATACCATATCCGCCTTCATCGCCCATATCAATTACCGTATCGCGCAGGCCTCCGGTACTTCTTACCATGGGAACCGTTCCATAACGCATGGCATACATTTGATTCAATCCGCAAGGCTCAACTCTACTTGGCATCAATAAAAAATCTGCGCCAGCATACATTTGGTGACTTAACTTCTCGTTGTACCCGATGACTGCATTGTAGTTGCCGGGAAATTGTGAAGTAAGATTATTCAGTCTCCACTCTACATCGGGTTCGCCGCTTCCCAATATAAGAAAGCAAACGTCTTTTTGAACACTGTAAATGGAAGCAAGAATACTATCCGGTAAAATGTCTGCAGCCTTTTCTCCAACAAGCCGCCCTATGAAAACAATCAATGGCTTTGACGCATTGAGGTTAAATTGCTGACAAAGTATTTGTTTGTTTGCCTGTTTACCTTTTTCTACATCTTCAACTGAAAAGTTATCATCAATATAAGTGTCGGTTGCCGGATCCCATACATCGTTGTCAATACCATTTAAAATGCCGACGCATTTGCCTTTTTCATACTCAAAAAGATTTTCGAGTCCTGCGGCTGAATACCGCAGTTCATCGAGATAACTCGGGCTAACGGTAGTTACTTTATCAGCACATTTTATTGCTGCTGCCAAAGAATTGATGTTGTTTTGCCAGTCGAGCATTCCACGTTTCCAAATGTCGTATTGTGGTATATAATAACTTCTGTCCCAGCCGATCCACCCCTGGTATTGTGCATTATGAATGGTAAGCGCAGTTTTTATTCCGCCAACCGACCAGTTGAAGTCATAACAGTACTTCATCATAAAAGGAATAAGCCCGGCCTGGTGGTCGTGACAATGAACGATATCGGGTTTTTTTGCAGGCGAATAAGTTAACCAGTGAACAACTGCTATCTGGAAAGCGGCAAACCGTTCTACATCATCATCGTAGCCATATATCTTTTCCCTGTCGAGTAATCCATAAATATCAACAAGGAAAAGTTCGAAGCCGAGTTTGTTGTGTCGTTCTTTAATAATGGTGTACTCAAAATTGCGTGCTCCCAAGCTGGTGTAGCCTTTAAATTGTACATCCCATTCGTTGGAATATAAAAACTTTGTGCGATACATTGGCATGACAACACGGGCGACATGACCCAGGGTATTTTGATATTTTGGCAACGCACCTACTACATCGCCTAAACCACCGGCCTTGGCTACCGGATAACATTCAGCGCTTACATGTAAGATTTCCATTCACTGTTATTATAAGAGTGTAAATGAATTTGTTGAAGTTATAAAGCTTTTTCTTTAGGTAAACATATAACTATTTTACTTAAAAAATGTCTGCTGATTATTGAATTAAAATAAAAATTGCTGATAAATAAAATGTCTTTATTTTGAACCCTCATTATTAACTTATACCTGATTGCTATGCATCAACAAACGAAATGGTCACAATTCGGAATCTTAATATCCGTTTTCTTTTTTTGGGGCTTCGTTGCAGCCAGTAATGATATTCTCATCCCCGTATTTAAAGAAAAGTTACACCTCGAGCAATGGCAATCGCAAATGATCTCATTTGCTTTTTACTTTGCATACACTATTGGCGCTATCCTGTATTACATCATCAGCAAAACAATTGGTGGCGATATTTTAAACAAAATAGGATATAAAAATGGTATCGCTTTAGGATTGATTATTTCTACCGTTGGTGCCTTGATGTTTTACCCCGCAGCCCAAACCGCATCGTTTGCTTTATTGATCGGGGGATTGTTTATTATTGGTCTCGGTTATTCATTACAGCAGACAGCAGCTAACCCATTGGCTGTTATAATGGGTGATCCGCATACAGGTTCGCAGAGATTGAGTTTAGCCGGTGGCGTAAATAACTTCGGAACAACCATCGGCCCTGTTTTGGTAAGCATCGCTATTTTTGGCTCTGTTTCAAGCGATACTGCAAAAATTGCTGACATCAGTTCTGTAAAGACTCCTTATTTAATTCTTGGCGGCTTATTCCTCGTTGTTGCTTTGATTTTTAAATTTTCTTCTATCCCTAATAAAATAGATCTCGAACATGATACAACTATAGTTGCAACGCCAACTGATGTTACTGATGCTTTAGTTATTCCTGCACGAAAAAGTTCGTTAAGCTATGGTCAACTGGTTCTGGGAATGATTGCGATTTTTATTTATGTCGGAGTAGAAGTTGCGACCGCAAGTAATTTACCCGAATTTATGAAAGAGCACGTAAAAACTGCAGATGGGTTGCCTTTTCCTACTGAAAATATAGCGCCTTTCATTTCTCTGTATTGGGCAAGCCTGATGATGGGAAGATGGACATCGTCAGTAGGCGCATTTGATTTAAGCAAAAGTACCAAAGGCGTTTTGCGGTTTCTGATGCCATACATTGCATTTGGCGTTTTTCTTTTAATCAATAAGCTTGCAAACCACGACATCACTCCTTTTTACATTTACAGTGTCATCATAATTGCTTTGATCATTGGTGATATATTAAGCAAAGGCAATCCTGCAAACCAGCTATTCATCTTCTCTTCGTTTGGAATTATTGCATTACTTATCGGCATTTTTTCTACCGGTCTTACCAGTGTATATGCCTTTACAAGCGTAGGTCTGTTCTGTTCTACATTATGGCCTTGTATTTATACACTTGCGATAGCGGGCTTAGGTAAACATACCGGTGAAGGTTCTAACTTTTTAATTATGATGATAATGGGCGGCGGCGCTATCAGCCTGCTGCAGGGATACCTGGCAAAAAGCAACCTTTTAGGCATTCAGTTCTCCTATTTTGTAGGCGTAGCCTGCTTCTGTTATCTTGCTTTTTACGCGATAAGAGCCAAATCTATTTTAAAAAACCAGGGAATAGACTATGATGTAAAGGTTAGCGGCGGGCATTAGAATGTAACCCCACTTTATTATTGACTCTTTATTTACAAATATGATAGTACCCCCATCACAGAACTTTGCAATAGGAATAGATATCGGCGGCACAAATACCGTATTTGGCATAGTAGATACCCGCGGAGAAATCAAATACCGTGGCGCACTCTCCACCAATAAATTTGAAACTGTTGAAGAATACGTGAATGCATTATATGATGCTGTGAAGCCAACACTCGATTTGCTGAATGAAAATGAATTGATCAGGGGAATAGGCATAGGAGCGCCAAATGCTAACTATTACAAAGGAACAATTGAACATGCGCCAAATCTTAACTGGAAAGGAGTGATACCTTTTACTGATTTGATAACTGCAAAATTTGGCTTACCGGCTTCCATCACAAACGATGCGAACGCTGCCGCCGCAGGCGAAATGATGTACGGCGCTGCCAAAGGAATGCGCGACTTTATCATGATCACTTTGGGAACAGGCGTAGGCAGCGGCATAGTAGCAAACGGAGATTTAATATATGGGCACGATGGTTTTGCCGGCGAACTGGGGCATACTATTATTATTCCCAACGGCCGTCTTCATCCCGGAACCAATATGCATGGTTCTCTCGAAACCTATGCGTCGGCAACCGGTGTCAGAACCACAGCTCTTGAAATGCTTTCTTACTACAATCATGAGGCAAGTTTGTTACGCAATTACGAGGAAGAAGAAATAGACAGCCGCCTTGTATATGAATGTGCGCAGCAGGGAGACAAAATAGCTAATGAAGTATATCGTTTTACCGGCGAGATACTTGGTAAAGCGCTCGCCAACTTCATCATGTTCTCATCACCCGAAGCCATCATCTTATTCGGAGGTTTGTGCAAAGCAGGAGAGCTTTTGCTGCAACCCACCATCCAACACATGGAAGCAAACCTGCTTCCTATATTTCAAAATAAAGTAAAACTTATTTTCAGTGAACTAAAAGAGTCGGATGCTGCAATATTAGGTGCAAGTGCGCTGGTATGGGAGACGAGGAAACCGGCGT
Organism: uncultured Segetibacter sp.; assembly: GCA_964251885.1. Lineage (GTDB taxonomy): Bacteria > Bacteroidota > Bacteroidia > Chitinophagales > Chitinophagaceae > Segetibacter. The sequence goes on from CAXUMK010000006.1 coordinate 31,589, forward strand.
AAGATTTATCGCTTGTTATACTTCCCGCGGCATAGGAATATGCAGTGATTTTTTTGGAGCCGGCCGCATTACTACTATTTTACATCGTTGCGTCGCACACTTGTGCTTTTGTTTATTATTCAGCAATTCAAAATCTTATCCCGCGAGCAGTATAAGTGTTGTCTTATGCTAAAATAGGTTTCCCACCGCTGTTAGTATTCTTCAACAACAACTTCTTCCACGCCCCGCTCGTTTAAGTGTATTCGGCAGGACAATTGAATGTAAAAGAAAAACCAGTACTGAGTCCGGTAATTTTAAACCAGTTCGAAGTTAAACCAGCAGAGGATTATTCTTGCTTGATGTAAGAAGGGCTACTTCGATTACTTACCAGATTTTTAATTAAAAGTATTATTCCGAGACCTATTCCTAAAACATACAAACCGAAAATTATAGTTGATAAAACTGTAAATCTGACCGGAAGCAATAATGGGATTTGAATGAGAAGTAAAGAGACCGTAACTGTATTTAAAATTATAATTAAAATTTTTGAGCTAACACTTTTTGTCTTTCTTCTTGATCTCAGGCATACAACTGCTGTAACAATATATGTTATCGCTATACTTAAATATTCTAATGTATCATCGTTAGAAAGAAGTAATTGACCGTGAGAGCCCGCAAGCATAACCAAAATAACTCCAATTGCAAAAAGGATCAATAGAATTGAATAAAAAGTTATCATTTTTGTCATTAACAGCAGTTGAATTATATTAAACCAAATATCTCTTTTTTGAGAGCGGTAACTAATTTCTTTCTTAAGTAATCTTTCAACCCCTATTTTTTTCGTTTTCGTGTCGTTGCAGGTGTTATCACCTGCAACTGTAGCGTAGGCAAAAAGTCGAATAAGATATAAGTGAGGACACAACCGGAGATGAATAAAGCACAAATGCTAGTTTTTAAAAATAACGTCACCAATCTAACTTCTGCTACAAGTTTTCAGCAAAAACATAAGCTTATGCTACAGTGTGAATGTTACCATTATTAGTCAATAATTCTTGACTTATGCAGAAGCGCTTCAATTAAAATCACACCTTTTTGAATTGAAAATGCAATTATCCAGTCATTGTAATAAATACATCTTAAGCTAAGTTTTTTAAGCGTTTCATTGTTGCATAATCTTATGTGTTCTGCTTTGGCAAGGGCTTTCTCTAAAAAAAATTCATAACGCTGCAACCATCTTATGCCTGCATCTTTAGTATTCCTGTCTTCTACAAAATTTATGAGGGAAGCTAATGAAGCAAAAGCACTTGCAGTATAATTAATCTGCATTATACCTTGTTCTTATAATTTTGTGAGCGTTCTCCATTGTAATCATTCCACTATTTCTGGCCGCCTCTATAAATTCAGTTAATTCACCAGGACTTAATGGTTTACCTGGTAAAAAATAATCATCTCCATTTTCATCTAACTTTGATAATTTCATTTGGTTTTGACCAGCAAATGCAATGAGTTTATCTATGTTTCCCTGGTCAGTATTTTCTAATTGTAAAAGCATAAGTAAATATACAAATAGCTTGCAATTACAACTTATTTTCTCAGTGCCGTTATAGGTATGGACTACGCTATTTTAGGTAAGTGTACTGCGGAACACTTAAACCAGCAGGAGCAAAGGCGGAAAAAGCTCCGCAAAGCATTGCCGTTGAACCGAGCGTGGCAACGATGTCTCTTTACTTTGCTGCGGCTGGTTACCAAAAAAAAATTATAACATCACTCCGATCTTCTTTCCTGTCCAGTCGGGGAAGAGGACGTGGTCGTTGGCTAATTTTAAATGCTTGTCTGCTACCTCGCTGAAAACACTTCTGAAATCGGTACTTACAGCAAGGTCGCGGCTATCTTCGAGGTTTTCGATGGCCATTGGCTGTACGTTTCCATGAACTATTCCTCCGTTTACACCATTGCCTAAAATGAAATTGCAACTTGCCCGGCCATGGTCTGTTCCACCTGTTCCGTTTTGTTTTACGGTGCGGCCAAATTCTGTCATAGTCATTATGGTTACGTCATCCTGGTACGTTTTTAAGTCGCTCCATAAGGCTGTGATGCTTTTGCTTAAGTCTTCTACGTTGCGGGCAAAAACACCGGTTTCTGCGCCCTGGTTAAAATGCGTATCCCAACCATTCGACTCTGCAAAAGCCACTTCGAGACCTACATCCATTTTTATAAGTTGGGCTATTTGTTTTAGTGAATTTCCCAAAGCGCTTCCGGGATAAACAGCGTTATTCTCAGGCTTGTAATTTTTGATGTCTGTCTTCTGCAGCATCTTTACTGCATCGAAGCTTTCTTTGCCGGTTTCCTTTAATAAACCTGAAGTCGTTTGGTCATATAACTCTTCAAAGCTTTTTGCAGCCATGTTTGCGCCAAGCGGATTCCCCTTCATCTGGATAGCAAAATCCTGCAGGTTGCTGATGGCGACAGACGGATTATCGCCATAAAACGAACGCGGCATAGAAGACGTAAGGCTGACCGCACGGAAAGGCGTAGCATCGTGACCAAGCAAACCAACAGCACGATTGAGCCAGCCGCTTGCAGTGCCTTTATTGAACGGAGTACCCGACTCCATATAATCCTGCGCATCGAAGTGCGAACGGGTATTGTTGGGCGAACCAATGCCATGCACAATCGCCAAACGCTTTTCTTTATAGAAAGGCTCGAAAGCATTCATTGACGGATGAAGGCCGAACTTGCCATCGAGGTCTATAAGGGGTGTGCCTTTCTGGTCTTTGGCTGCAGACATAAATAAAGTGGGTCTTGCAGCTTTCAGATATTGGTCGTTAAAAGGAGTTACTGCCATCAGTCCGTCCATTGCTCCTCTTTGAAATATACACACCAATACTTTTTTCTTTTTATAAGGACTGATTATTTTGTTGCTGTCTGCTGCACGGGCAATAAAAGTTGGAACTCCGCCGAGACCTATTCCAAATAGTGCAAGCCCTCCTGATTTTAAAAACCCTCTTCGTGATGCCATGATTGTGAATTGTGAGTTGTGAGTTGTGAATGGTGAAATGGTGAGTTGTGAGTGGTGAATAGTGAATTGTTAAATTGTTGCCCTGTTACATTGTTATCTTATTGACTATTGACCTATTGACTATTGACCTATTGACTGACTTCTATTTTCTTTGAAATTCAGGTGAGCCTATGATTATTCCTACGACTTGTGATAACATGTTAGCATTGCCTTTTTCTGTTACGACTGTGGGTATTTTGTTTGTTACCGGTTGCTTCTTTTCTATATTATTCTGAGCCATCATTTCATTGTCGGCTACAACACTTGTTTGCTGTACAACGGGATGATTGTCTGCTTTGTTTTCAACCTTTTGCTGCAGTTGCGGGTCATTCAATAAAGGTTTTAAACGGCTTACCGTTTGCTGCAGGTCTCTCTCGGGCATTATTATTTTGCCATAAGTAAGCAGGGCAGCTTCTGAGCTTTCCGGCTCGTGGCCGTTATTCAATTTCAGCAAGTCAATCTTAATACCGGGAATTTTTTCTGTGGCAAGTGCAAGGCCAAAATTCATGCGGTTAAGAAGTGCGCCGGTATTAATCCAGTATTGCCCTTTGTCGGGGAAACCTGTTGGCGCCTGGTAGTAATATAACTTCTGCCCCATTTTGTCTACCCAGTTGTACACCAGGTAAGGCATTTTTACATCGGCATTTAAACTGCGAAGTGTACTTATTGCTAACTCAAACGGTGATTTAGTTTTTTGACGAACTGATTCTTTACTCCAAAACTCGGGTGATGAAACCATTGTGATCAACACCTGTTTGATATCGCCATCTTTAGCTAAAAATGTTTTTGCCATTTTATCTATGAGGCTTTGTGGCGGATTGTCGCTCACAAACCTAATGGCAAGTTTGCGTGAAATGAATTTCGCAGTGGAAGGATGATGTGCCAGCATTTCTAAAAGCTGAACGCCTTCGTCGTATCCGCCACCGGCTTTGAAGGTTTTACCAAGAACCACTTTTTCTCCATCATCATGCCGGTTGATAGCAAATAAAAAATCGCCGTCGTGCACAAATCCACGTTCAGTCAGGCGGTCCTCTCCTATTGCATCAATCGCTTTTCTTATTGCATTTTCGGGGCCGTAATTGGTAATGGGATAAACAGTCCAGCCTGTCAGAACCCTTGCAGCCTGTGTTACATCGCTTTGTGTGTAGCCACCATCTACACCCAGCGTGTGCAGTTCCATCACTTCACGCGCATAGTTTTCATTTAAACCCTGGTCTTTTTTCCGGTTTTTAAATTTTTTGATCATCTGTGCAGAAGCAGAATCTCCCAACTTCTTTTGCAATTGATTCTGAAACTGATTCTGAAATCTTTTAGCAGCCATGCCATTGCCCTGCGTTTGAAAAACACTGTCAGTACCGGCGCTGCTAAAGTTATCTAAATACAAAAGCATGGCGGGTGACTTTGCGGTGGCAAGCAAAAGGTTATCAAATTTTCTGAGCACGTTTGGCCTAATAACATCTCTCTCGTAATCAGGAATAAACTCAGCACAATCATTTTTTGTGATGGAAACATTGAAATGATTGAACCAAAAATCGGTTAACAATTCCTGTAGCTGGTTATTGCTGTAAGTTGCTCTTAGAATTTTTTGATTTGCAAACTGGCGAAAAAGCTCCTTCTCGGGCTTTAAACCATTTTTCTCCATGTAGCTCGCTATTATCTCTTTGTAAGCCGGTTTATCAGATCTGTTAACTGAGTCTTTGTCTATAAAGCCATCTTTAACCGCCATTTTTATCACCTGACCCGGCTTTGGAAATGTGTTGGCAATTTCAGTATTACTCAATTTTAAGGCGTCGTATTCACTTAAACGCCGTTCGAGTTCGGTGTCTGGTATTGCGCCATTCAATTGTTGCTGAAACCATTTTTCAAGCCCAAGATTTACTACTGCATCTACATCTCCCGGTCTTGCACCAAAAGTAAACCTGCTAAGCAAATGTGCTGCAGCCTGTCTGTTGGTAAGGCCAGCTTGCTTGTAGGGGAAAGAAATATGGTTGTTTGGGTTCTTGTTTTTGTTGAAAGAAAACAAAAAGACAGTTATGAAAAGTATGAATACGGCTGAATAAAATTTCAGGATTGCTTTCATGAACATGTAGATAATAAGATCTATAGACAGTTGCAAAAGCTTTTAGTTTAAGCAAATCTGAAAGCATTTTTTAAATAGATGATAAAAGCAAAGCGCTACTCTTGATGAGAGTCTTTTTATTTGGTTGGAGTACTGGTTTTTCGGAGCCGAACTGTGTTACTACTATGATTCATTGTTGCGTCGCACACTTGTACGGTTAGTTCATTTTCAGCAATGCACAATTACCCTTCGTGAAACATGTAGTTATTAATAAAAAAATTGGTGACTTGCCGAATAAAGATGAAAAGCAGAAGAGTGCGACGCAACTGTTGACTCATAGTAGTAATGAAGCCCGGTTCAAAAAAATCCTATTCACCGTTTTTTTCTCCCTCACCTTGCGGTCGGGTTATCTCATGCAACTTTGGAATTAAGAAAGATTAACAATGCACCTCAATCGAAATCCTGTTTTCACCTTTGCTGGAACTCCGCCGCTGGGTGGTGACTCCTTGCCGTTTTAAAACTTCTCGAAAACAATTCCTCGGACTTTATCTATCATATCTGGGTAGTCTTCATACGGGAAATCCTTTCTGACCATCACGCCTCCTCTGGCTTCGTTCTCGCCAATGCTGATTAAAAGGTCGCGGCGATATACAAAGTCAGAACCCATGTTTTCGTGCCATTGCCTGAATAATCTCTGCCTGGCCTGCCACTTGCCATCTGCCGGGTCGCAGATATACATTAGTACTTTGCCGGGGGAGGTGAAATAGCCTTTTAGCACTTCGGCAACTGTTACCGGCACCCTCGGATCATTTTTTGGCTTTTCCGTTGGCTGGAACTGGAAGTCATTAATTTCTATTTCGTAGGCCAGATCGACCGGATTAAACGCGCAGTTATAGGTAATCCCATGCCCGGTTATGAAGCTGTAAAATCCATTTTCGGGATCGAAATTGAGTTTATACGGGTTTAGGGGCTGGTTTGGGAGCATCTTTGACAGCCTTTTGCATTGCTTCTTTGTTTTCTTCCCGTTTTTTTTGCAGCGCCTCAAAAACCTTGGCGGCTTCGGAATCTTTTGCTATAGTGATTTTTAGCATATAATAAAGATAAACATTTTCCGGTAAATATTTCAATGCCCTATTCATTTTTGCCAGTCCTGATCTCCCGACAATTTCACTAAGAAGTTGCATGGCTTTGTTATTTATTCGAATGAAGTTTAGCTCACACATTATCGGAGAATTTGCCGCCAATACAAATATAATTTACAAGCCTGTATATTTCACAAACAGAATTTATGAACTTTAGCTGCATACACTCACCGGTCTTCAACATAACTGCTTCTTCTATTTGCCCATATTTCATATCAATGACTTGTTTGTTTTTTTGACTAAATTTATCGCTTCAAGCAACCTGTTCTAATCAAATGCAACCTGATGTATCGTAAAGCTTTACAACTGCTTAATATAAAACCCGCAGAAGCTGCTGTAGTTAAAGAACTGTTTACCATCCAGTTTTTTTTGGGAGTTGCTACAGCTTTCCTGTTTACTTCTTCCCTAACGATGTTTTTATCGAATTATGAAATTAAAATACTGCCTGTTTCATATATTCTTTCTGCATGTCTGCTTCTGGTGTTTAATAGAATTTACAGCTATACTGAAGCGAGATTAAGTCCGCCTAAACTGTTACGGTTAGTCATTTTATTTTCTGCATTGTCTATACTGGTATTTTGGGTTTTGCTGATTGCTTTACCTTTTAAGCAGTTGCCATTGATAATTGCCGGTTGGTATATGCTTATTTATATGCTGGTTGGTTATGCTTTCTGGGGAATGGCTTCTGTTATTTTTAACGTGAGAGAAAGCAAGCGCCTGTTTTCAATTGTAGGTGCAGGCGATATACCGGCAAAAATGCTGGGTTACTTTTCTGTTTCTGCAATGGCTTCTTTTATTAAGGCTAACAATTTTTTGTGGGTGTCTGTTATTTCTTTTCTTGTCGCCTGGCTTTTTTTGAAAAAGTTTGAGAAAAAGGGTTTGCTGGCTGATCCTGAGCCGCATTCCTCTTCTCATTCACACAATGAAAAGCATGAACATTCGATCCATACTTCTGGTTTTATAACCAAATTCTTCGATAATCGTTTGGTTTTGTCTATCGCGCTTCTGTCATTGCTTTCTTATATTGTTTTTGCATTTATAGACTTTACTTTCCTGTCTGATATTAAAGTAAAGTACTCGCATGAAGGTGAACTGGCGACTTTCATTGCAGTATTCTTTGCCGCCGGAAGATTTCTTGCCGTAGGTATTAAAATCCTCTTCAGCAGCCGAATGATTTCAAAAATCGGTCTTACCAATGCTTTATTGGTGACTCCGGTTTTGCTTTTATTAATAGACGTTTTAATTATCGTTTTTGGAAACAGGTTTATTTCGAGTCTGTACATTTTTGGCTTTATGGTTTTGCTGACAGAAATACTCCGCTCGACACTGCAGGAGCCGGTATTCTTTATTTTATTTCAGCCCTTAAAACCGCATGACCGGTTAAGAGGACACCTGGTAGCCAAAGGTCATACCCTGCCTTTTGCGCTGATTGGTGTGGGAGGTTTTTTATTGCTCTACTTTAAAAGCAACCCTGAACTGCCTATTCTTTTTGTAGGAGAAATACTCGTAGGATTGTTACTGCTGTGGGTGGCTGCAGTTTTCATTATCAGGAAACAATACCTGCAGACTTTAATTTCCTCTTTACAAAAGGGATTTTTTTCAGGAGCCGAATTATTCCTGAATGACGAAGCAGTCACCAATATACTTCTCGCAAAAACGGAAAGCAAAAAACCGCGGGAAGTAATTCATTCATTAAACCTGCTCGAACGGTCGGATTACCAGGATATTTACAAATTGCTGCTAAAGAATTTACAGAGCCCTGTAACAGAAATAAAGGAATATGTTGTTAACAGGATCATTGCGAATAATATGACGAGCGCTTTGCCTCTAATTAAGCAGCAACTGGAAAAAAATTCTGACGAAGATCTGCAGCCGATACTCATAAAAGCCTTTTATTATCTCAGTAAAGAGTCAGACACGGATGAAGAAACAGCCATCTCATCTTTGAATCCCGAACATAAAAAAGCGGCAATGGAAGGATTGCTGCACCGCAAAGATGAGAGAACTGAAAAGCTGGTAATAGATCACTTAATAGGAATGGCTAAAAGCAGTCTTGCCGATAAAATGCTTGCTTTGGATGTTATCTCCGATTGTAAATGCGAAAATTATACAACAGTGCTCGACATCTTACTTTCCGACCCTGAAACACAAGTGTACAAAAAGGCAATTGAGGCAACTGGTAAAGTAAAAAACTTCAAACTCCTCGAAAAGGTTATTGAGGTAACCCAACAAAAACGGGCTTATCATTCTTTCAGACGTGCTATGCTGTATTATGGCGATGAGATTTTCTCACAGGATAACTGGCAAAACAAGACTTTACCAAATGACTTACTCGAAGTGCTCATTAAAACTGCAGGTAATATAAAAGGAGAAAACTCTACGGTTTACTTAATAAATTTATTAAAGAAAGAAAATAACTTTTCAGACATCATCATTGAGTCGTTGTGGTTAAAGAAATTGAAACCTGATGCAGAAACGAGCAAGCTGATAGAAGATTGGGCAGGTGAAAAAGATGAGCAGTCAAAACAAAAAGTCAGCTATTATTTCGAAGTGCTTAACAACAGAAATCTTACGCTTCTGCAGCAGGCAATCATGATGGAAATAAGAAAAGATGCCCAATTACTGCTAAAAGGGTTTTCATTGCTGTACGACAGGGAAAAAGTTGACCGGGTGATCGAATTATTCGCCTTAGCCAACACCTCTAAGATTTCTAACGCTATTGAAATACTGGAGTTAATCATTCCTAAAAAATATTTTACACAGTTAAATACAATGGTCGAACTGATCGATGACGTACAACATAATAAAGAAATACTTACAAAAAACAACGGACTGCACGCAAATGCGATTATTGAAGAAGTAATAAAAGACAATAAAGCTAACTTTACCGAGTGGACACGGGCAGTAGCATGCTATATGATACCTAAACTGAAGAAGGATGGTGTTTCACTGAAAATGCTGGACTCTAAAGAACCGAAAGAAAATCATCTGTTCAATGAGACAAGAAATTATGTTTTATCCATGCTAAATTAATTAAGAATGTTGCTGATAGAAAAGGTTTTGATTTTAAAATCTTCTGAAATATTTCAAAATACACCTGAAAATGAGCTGGTAGAATTAGCAGGTATTCTTGAAGAAATTTATCTCAGTCCAAACACCACTCTTTTCTCAAAAGGTGATACAGGCAACTGCATGTATTTTATTTTCAACGGAACGATCAAAATACACGATGGAGAACATACGCTTGCCATGTTAGGTGAAAACGAAATTGTGGGAGAACTGTCTGTTTTAGACTCAGAAAGCAGATCGGCAAGCGCCACAACAATAGATGAATGCCTTCTTTTAAAACTCGAGCAGGAAGCTTTTTACGAGATACTGATGAACAATGCAGATATTCTGAAAGGTATATTGAAGACTTTATGCAGGCGCTTAAGAGTGATCAATAAAAAGAGCATTACAATGGTGAATTCAAATCCGCTAAATTAATTTGTCTTTTACCCGTTGCATATTCATTTGCTTTACGGGTTGCCTTCTTTTTTGGGAACTATTGGTAAAGTAATGATGGCTTTCAAGAAAGCGCACTTGCAATGCGTTCCATTCCCCTTCATTTGAAACAATTTTTTGCCTGAGAAACTCTTTATACAAACTTTCACCCGTGGTAAAAAAATCATTTCTTCCTAAGTAATCGAGGTCGGAGTCGCAAATCATTTCTTCGAATGGCGTTTGAGGATGCTGGGGAATTTTCGTAGCCCTTATCAACCCATGTATTTTTTCAATCTGTTCTTTTGTAAATCCAAAAACTGGCAGTTCTTTACCTGCAATCATGCAACTTATTTCTTCATGTCCGGTATATGTATGCAAAAATCCGGTATCATGGTATAAAGCGCCTACTTTCAGCAGCAGCAGATCTTCATCATTTTCAATGCCTTCCTGCTCAGCTATCTCAATTACCTGCGTTAATACATCTAAAGTGTGGCCAACATTGTGATAGGTTAACTCGGGCGATAAACCATTTGTGAGTTTATCAATTACATGCTCCTGAATTTTATGGTATGCAAGCATCTTTTTATTGTATTATACTGCACAAGGCATAAAAAGGTGAATAGAATTTCTTTTTGAACCGAACAGAATTACTACTATGAGGCAACCGTTGCGTCGCACTCGTATACTTTTTATTCTTTATTCGACACGTCAAAGACTCGCTTGTATCCCTTGACAACTATGGCGCTTTTTCGATTATAAATTTTAAATCAATAATCCTTCCAAATTAGATGAAAAATTTAGAGTTGAAGATATTGTATGGGTGCATCCCAAATTGTCGTCTTCGACGGCGTTGTTAAAACTCCTCGTCAGTGCGAGGCACGAAACATTCGGAAAACACTTTCTGGCATCTTGTAAAAGACTAAGAGCAGGTGAGGGAACTTGCTGTAGGAAAAGCAAGAGGAGCCACCCTAACCGACGAATCAAGCGTTGCAATTTCTTTTCATGGCGTAAATAGGTTATTTAGATTTTTGTAAATTCATAATTGAAAACCATCTCACCAATAGTAGACATCAATTGCTGGAAGTAAAATTCCTTCATGGTATTAAGCTTTTTGCCTCTTATCTCCCGCCCTAAGTATATAGTAACAAGATGCATTCTTACATGAGACATTTTCTTTGGCAGTGGGGCTTCAAACATATTGTCATTCAAATCGAAGGAGAAATCATCTTTAATAGAAGAGGAAGTAATCATTACCGCAATGAAAGTGTTTTCAACTTCATTTGCTTCTTTAATTGATAATACTATAAATGGATGATCTTGAGTAACGTTATCAAGTGGAAATGGTAATAGATAAACATCCCTTTGGTTAATTGCCATTGATGATTTTACTAAGGGTAGACATTGAATGTGCGGCTGTATCTTTGGCTAACTGGGAGGTTTTACCAGGTGTTTTTTTATTGGCTTTTTTATACATTCTCAAAATGGTATAGAGCGTTTCCAATATCTCTGAAATGATACGATTTGTTCCTTCAAAATCCCCTAACATCTTATGATTTTTAAATACTAGGACCTTCTCTGTTTCTCCTTGTAGAAAGCTAAATATATCTATCTGTTCGTTCAACGACTTTAACTGTTCATTCAAGTCTTGTGGTTGTAACTCATAGGATTCGAGTGCCTTGAGTAATACCGCGTATAAGTTCAATCGGGATTTAAGTTTGACATTACAAGCTGCTAACTCCAATCTTAAAATGTAAGTAAATCGGAGCAAAATCAATAATTTAATCAGCCTGGTATTTTTTAAAAAAAAAGATAATCGTTTCAAATCGTCATTAAGCGAATTTCTATCATTTAAAATGTCAATATTTAAATCAGCTGCGTGCAAAATTTATCTTATTTAATCAAAGTTAACGGTAATGTGGCCAAAAATAATATACTTTAGAATTTTTGTAATCAAAAAATATATCTAAACTTCATCATCCTTTACGCCCTTGCGTCTTTGCGTGCTGTTCTTTTGCGTTCTTTGCGTGGCTGTTCCTTTGTTGTTATTGGTAGCTTGGCGCAGCAATCTTTCCAGCCAACTGTCAACCTGATTGTGCACGGGGATTGCTTCATGTCTGCCAATGACGGGAGAAAAAAGTAAGTCGTTTGTAATTGCGAGGTACGAAGCAATCTCATTTGTGTTTAAACAGTCTTACTATTAGCGGCGATTGCTTCGTCGTTCCTCCAGCCAACGCCGGCTCTCTTTTGCCGAAGCAAGTACCTTTAGAGGAAGTGTGCGACCCCGCCGAAAAAGCGGGCAGGCAGCAACGATGTAAAATAGTAGTAACACTGCCCGGCTCATAAAAATATTGCACATTTTTATACGGCTTTAGTACAAAATAAAGTAATCGTGGAATGCGACCATGAAATACACCCACTATGATCTCAAAATGCGAAAAGAGTCGCGTATCAATTATAAACCAAGATAAAAGCTAAAGGCATAAAAAGATAAAGACAGCAAAGTGTTTAACTTGCCTTTGTAACAATCATCATAACACTATTCTTCAATGCTTTTAAAAGGAAATTTTATTACGCAGGAAAAAAAACCTGAAAAGAGTGAAAAGCCAGTATACACACGACTTATAAAAAGCTTTACTACAGGCAGATTTTCACCTGTGTTTTTACTCATCGTACTCGTACTGACTATTTCCTTTCTCACACGGCTGGCTCTCCTTTTCAAAACAGGCAAAAGCTTCGACCTGACTTTTAAAAACGTAACAGGCTCATTTGTCATCGGCGCTTTTTTTGACCTCGCAATGAGCGCTTATCTTATTGTTCCATTTGTTTTTCAAATATGGTTAACGAATGAAAAAATATATACTCAAAAATGGAAGTGGGTGGCGGTTGGTGTATATGCAATTCTGATTTCCATCCTGCTTTTTACCAATCTCATTCCATCAGACTTGAATGCTGAATTGAAAAAAGGAGTTACAGCTTATATTATTTTACGTTTCCTGGTGTTTATTTTCCTGCTGTCTACCAGTAGCGGTTTTAGAAAAAAATGGAGGACAGGTGTTTTATATTTCGACTTTTATCTGGTCATTTTTCTATTGCTTTTCAATGCTGTCAGCGAGTGGTTTTTCTGGGACGAATTTTCTGCACGTTATAACTTCATTGCCGTAGACTATCTTGTTTATACCAATGAAGTCTTAGGCAACATCAGGGAGTCTTATCCCATTCCCGCTATTGTAACCGGCATTCTTGTCGTCACTACCGTTGTTTTTATTTTCATTCGTCGTGTTATAAAAAGGTCGGTGTATGCTTCATCGTCTTTTATCGCCAGAACTGTTATAGCATTTATTCTGCTCGCAATTACAACTCTTAACTACTTTGGAGTGAAGGAAGAATGGCGAAACTTCAGTAAAAATGAATATGCAAACGAATTAGCAGGCAATGGTGTCTTTCAGTTTGGAAATGCATTCTGGCACAATGAACTTGATTTTTTTAAATTCTATAAAACCCTTCCTGATGCCGAAGCTTTTAGTATTGTAAAAACCGATCTTTTAAACAGTAACAGCAAATTCACCAGCGAGGATCTGTTTAACATCG
>CAXUMK010000006.1:44908-58643 GCA_964251885.1 uncultured Segetibacter sp.
AACCTGAGCAGCGGTACAACGTTGTGCTGATAAGTGTAGAAAGCCTGAGCGCCGATTTTATGAAAGCTTTTGGAGGAAAGAAAAACATCACCCCTTACCTCGATTCGCTATCAAATAAAAGCATCTTCTTCAAAAGCCTGTATGCATCGGGCACAAGAACAGTAAGAGGACTGGAATCTTTATCGCTTGGCTTGCCGCCTTCTTCGGGACAAAGCATAGTAAAGCGTCCGAATAATGAAAACTTATTTTCGCTGGGCAGCGTGTTTACATCCAAAGGATACATTACACAATACATCTATGGAGGCTACAGCTATTTTGATAATATGAAACAGTTTTTCAGCAGCAACGGTTACGATGTCATTGATCGCGAATCGCTGCAGGCAAACGAGGTACACTATCAAAACATTTGGGGCGTTGCCGATGAAGATCTTTTTGCTTTGGCAGGACGAACGCTGGACAACAATTATGCTATAGGAAAACCTTTCTTTTCTCACATAATGACCGTTTCCAATCATCGTCCGTACACATATCCTGATGGTCGAATTGATATTTCCCCCGGAACTCATACCCGTGAAGGTGCAGTAAAATACACTGACTATGCCATCAACCGCTTTCTAAAAGAGTCTTCGGCAAAACCCTGGTACAACAACACCATTTTTATTATTGTAGCCGACCATTGCGCCGGCAGTGCAGGCAGCGTTGAACTGCCTGTAACGGGTTATCATATTCCACTGCTCATTTTCGCTCCCGGCATTATAAAAAAACCAATGGAAGTTGACAGATTGATGGCTCAGATAGACATTCCTCCCACCATACTTGGAATGCTTGGCTTTAGCTATAAAAGCAAGTTTATGGGACAGGATATTTTAAATACTTTAACGGGAAAAGAAAAAGCTTTCATAAGCACTTACCAGGGACTTGGATTTATTCAAAATGGTCATTTGATTATTCAGTCACCGGTAAAAAAAGTGAAACAGTTCAGGCCTAATTTTGAAACCGGTACTGCAGTGGAAGAACCGGTAAACGGCACAATATCTAAAAAAGCAATTGCGTATTATCAGGTAGCAGCATGGCTTATCAAAAACAGAAAATACAATAAGAATTGATACGTCTAAGAATTTATAAGACTTTGGTAACCGGCAGTATTTGTGCTATGAAGCTTTTGTTGCGACGCTCCATTCATCTTTTGTATTTCTATGCAGCAAACCAAAGCTTGATTTCAACCCGAAAGCTAAAGCATCACAGAAAAGAAGGAAATAACAGGTAATGCTTAAGATTTTAAAATGCTTCCCCAAGATTAAGTATCAAGCTTGAGTATCCTTTGCTTACGGCAAAATCAATTGCAATATTGGTATTTGAACGTTTATTAAATTTCACCCGCATTCCCGCTCCAATCGCAGGATGTGGGCCTGTAAATTTTCCATCGCCGGGACCGGTATTTGTATTAAAATTTGCAAAAACAACATAGCCCAGCAATCCATCATCTCTTAAATCGCTACGGTATTCTCCTTCAGCATAAAACAAAGTTTTGCCACGATACCTGTTTTGAGTAATGCCTCTTCCAGACCTTTGATAGGGTTCATACCCAATAGCCGGTAAATCAAGGTATGGAACATTATTATTTAAAGCCGTCCACACATAGCTCCATAATGCTAATACATGGCGCTTTTGTCCTTCCAGAGAAATGTATTTTCTACCATCGAGATAAATCGACTTCCAGGTATTACTCCCGTTGCCTAAAATATAAGGGTTAACCCTGTAAATCAAATTGACGTAAGCGCCAGGCAAAGGATTAACTGAATTATTTCTTGAGTCATATAAAACATTGAATGTAATACCCGAAGAGAGCGAATTTTGATGAGGCATAGTACCGTAATCGTATCCGATGAATTTAGGCAATCCTATTGTATCTTTTAAAGACTCTACATTAATATGGTAGTCTAAATTGTAACCGATACCGACTAATAAATAGGGCTTTATCTGTTTTAATACAGTCTGATAAAAGCGAATGTATTTGTAGCTTATCAAAAGCTTTTGGTTCTGCTGATTGGTACGGCTTGTTCCGTAAACATACTCCGGATATAATGAAAACCGGGTCTCTCCCTGAATATTAAACTTGTTTTTATTTGTGTAAATGTTGTTGCGGAAAGCTATTGAGTACCGTCCCTTAAAATTGAGATAAGGAATAAAAGTTACGTTTGATAAGTTGGTATTTCTTCTGCTGCCTAAATAAAAACCTGCAGAGGTGGAAGTTATCAGCGCCTTTCCACCACCGGGAACTGAACCCGAAGTAGGAATCAAAGAAAAGTATACTTTTTTTCTTCCCCTTCTTTGTATCTTTTGGGGAGTATATTTAAAAGTATGCTGAAACACGTCAATTAAGTCTTTCTTATTGGTTGTGTCTATGTCTTTTTCATTTGTAGCGATCTGTTGCGCTTTGCCGCTAAACGGTACAGTACAAAAAACAACAGCAGCAAATAAACAAAATAAAAATTCAGCTTTAAGAGAGGCGAAACAAAAGGCAGTTGATTGATTATTTTTAAGATGATGGTTCATAGTATACGGCACTTAATACTATAATCATGCCTCAACAAAATAATATTATATGAAAAAGACAAATTCTAATATACAATACAGCAGTTATCGAAAAGTGACACAACCAACGTTGACGCAATACAACTTATTCTTCCCTATACTTAATGCAAGATGGTTGTGCAAAGCCGAATAGCTAAAATACCGTACAAGTGAGTGACACAACGATGCTTAATACTTATTCTTCCGCTTGAACCAAAAAAATTTATTACGCAAACTTATAAGGCGGGAAGTAACGAAATTTATATTACCATTATACCTGCTATTTTGAAATTAGTCCCGATACAATATTGATGCTTAAAGCAACTATTACAGTATTGTATACGAAAGAGAGAAAGCCATGCAGAAGTGCAATCCGGCGGATCTTTCTCGAGTTTATGACAACATCAGAAACCTGAAAAGTCATACCAAGTACAAAAGAAAAATAAGCGAAATCTAAATAATCAGGTTCTTTCTCATTAGGAAAATCCAGGCCATAAGAGTCGGGATCTTTATTAAGACCTGGATAAATATCCTGTACATAGTAGAGGTGAGCATATCTAAGTGTAAAGATAGTATGCACTAAAGTCCATGAACAAAAGACTGAGGCGAATGAGAGCAGAATGTGTAAACTGAGACCGCGCTTCGACTCATTTGGTATAGACTGAAGTAAAACAATGATTGCAAACAAGCTGATAAATGCGGCAAGCAAAACAAATATAAATATGAATGGCGCACTCGAGTCTTCTTTTTTAGCAAAGGACTTAACATCTGCCGGATGAAATGAAAAAATAATAATCCATGAAAGAAGCAAATGAAAAACAGCAAAAGAAATCCATCCAAACATAAAAGAAACAATACCTGAACTGGATATTTTACTAATGAAAAAAATCGCTAATCCAATTATAATAGAAATATAAAGCCTTAATTGACGGTTATAAAGGAAATTTTTAAAAGGGACTTTGTTTTCTTCCATAAATTTTTTTACTGCTTTATAAATTTTAAGATTTCTTCATTTAAAGTAAATCTATCATTTATTGCTATAACTGTAGAAAAATTATTTCTAACAGTTGCAGTGAATTGAAGAATTAAAAATTATATTAAACACGCTATGTTTAAAATTTTGATACTAACCCTATGCCAAGTATTTTTGATTACAAATCAAAACCTTTTACGTTATGAGCTTTCTTTCAGAATTTAAAGAATTTGCCGTAAAAGGCAACGTAATGGACTTAGCAGTAGGCGTCATCATCGGCGCGGCCTTTGCTAAAATAGTAGACTCTTTAGTAAACGATATTATAATGCCAATAGCAGGATTGATCATAGGTCCAAAAGGGTTTGTAAACTCGTATCTGTCTCTGTCGCCCACGGTTACAAAAGCTAAAGATTTAAATCCTTCGTTGTCTTTAGAAGAGGCTAGAAAATTGGGAAATGTACTTGCATGGGGAAATTTTGTAACTGTAGTAATTAATTTCTTCATTCTTGCGCTCATTATATTCATGCTTGTAAAAGCAATGAACAGACTAAAGAGAAGACAGGAAGTCGTAGTTGTACCAGGGTAACGATTTAAAAAAAGTATTCAGATAACATGCAATTCCAACTCAGGTTATCGTATATCTTTCAGCTTAGAAATTCGGCTCGAAAGCACAATAAATAATTTAAAGTCAATTTTAATATTAGCCAAATGAACTATGAAAATATTATCAGGGGAACGAACGAAGATGAAATCTGGCAACAGATAGATGAGCAATTTCTTCAGGATCCTGAACCGCTCGAATACGCTGCTATCATTGAGCAAGACAGTCGAAGGGTGATTATAGATATTGATATAGATTTAGGTGGAGGTTTTGAAGGTGGTTATGAAACCACCACTTTCACCGCACCTTTACATACTTTGCCTTCCTTCAGTTTTGCAATACATGAAGAACATTTTACCGATGAAGTAGGAAAATTTTTTGGTATGCAGGATGTGGAAACAGGATATGCTGAGTTTGATAAAAAACTTGTAGTAAAAACAAATGATACAGCTAAATGCCAACAGATTTTTTCGGATGCTTCTGTAAGAGAAGTTTTTCAGAACCTGAATGATTTTTCGTTTGGAATTACAAGGCATCATTATTCTGACACCAATAAAAAAGATCCTTTTTTAGAATTGAATATTGAAAGCGGCATTACAGATACGCAGAAACTAAGGGAAATTTATAAAGCATTTTATTCAGTACTTATATCGGTCGACATAGTAAACTGAGACAATTACCACTTATACCTTACATCGTTATAGTTGACAAGGTATATCATTAACTTACCGTTTTTTTTAGGGGACAAACATTTATTCTTTCCTCTGCTTCCGTTGTGTCACTCACTTGTACTGTATCTTTTCAAAGCAGCTTATATCTCCAGTATTATCTGTAAAATATTCTTAAGTTAACGGCATTAGCTGATAAGGGTTAATTAGTGACGCTCTTTGGCTTGCCGAATAAAAATAAAAAGTACACGAGTGCGACGCAACAGTCGACTCATAGTAGTAATTCAGCCCGGTTCAAAAATTTGTACTTATCTTTTTTTCCCTTGCGCAGTATAGATGGTGTGCAAACTAAAAATAAACAAGTGATACAATCCAGGTTACCACGGTCGATATCGCTTATATTTTATCCAGCAATTTCCTGTGCTATTACTAATTAATTTTCACCAGTGTGCCCTGTATCTCAACCATTGCAGATGAAGATAATTTTGCCATAGCACTTCCTTCTAACGATAACTGGGCATTTCCCTTTGCTGATACCGCAGTACCTTCCAGGTCAAGTTTTGCATTAGCTTTTGCCGAAATATTAGTTCCTTTTACGGCCACTTCTGATGTTCCTTCAATGTTTACAGCCTGATCACTTTTTATCGCAACTTTACTCTGTCCCGAAATATCCACTTCCTGGCTTCCTTTTACTTCTATTTTCTTACCTGTAATTTGTATCGAGCCATCTTTTTTCATTACAATCGAACTATCACCTGTTTTCAATTCTATTTGTTCGGTGCAGGTCATTATAATCTTTCCGGTGCCATCGATATGTACGCTGTTTCCTTTCACGTCCTCCAGCAGCATACTTCCTTTATCATCATTTAAAGTAATTGTGTTACCGCTTTTGGTAGAAATCGTTTTTATCTTATTATCCTTACCTCCACCGGTAGCAGACTTACCATGAAACCTGCTGCCCGCGACAAAAGGAATATCCGGATCATTATAATAAAATCCCAACACTACCTTGTCGCCTACCTCAGGTATAAAAACATATCCCCTGTTTTTACCGGTCTTGCCACCCGTTCCTGCTTCTCCGGTTAGTACATATATCCAGTCAGTTTTTACGCTGCCTTCCTGCCACAACATTTGCACCCTCACCCTACCGAGGTTATCAGGATCATTTGTATCTGTAACAGTAGCTAACTGAGGATCAGCTACCGGTCTTTGTATATCTTTTACCGGAATAACTTCTATGGTTGATGGAATGCCTTCAAAATGATTCATATACTTTCCATCTTCGGTAAACTCATGCGTTACGCTTGTGATTAAAAATTTTCCATACTCCTTTTTAGAAAAATCATTATCAACTTTTTCTGAAATAAAAACAGTAGCGGTTGCACCGAGAATTACTTCAGGATTTGCACTTGTTCCGCTTATCACTTCAAGTTCGGCTGTTATCGCTGTTTTCTTTAACTTTAAATACAGTTCGCGGTCTTTTGCAAGCCCGGCTGGATAGTCAACTACGTTAGTCGCTTCAGTAAAAAGTTTGTCTGATTCTTTAGCTGCAAATTTTCCATACTGCCCGAGCCCGTTAATTTGTGAAGGGGTACTGGCATTCATCGTTTTGTCGTCTTCTGAGTGATAAGACCATAATTTAATTGCCATCGGCAAAAGCTGTAATTTAAGTTGCAGGCTATATACATCTTCGCCGGAAATAAGTTCTATGTCTTTTGACGACGAAGGTTTTCCGAAATACAATTGTTTGCCATCATAATAAAACCATTCTCCATATTCGGCAGACAGTCGATTCAAAAAATCAAAATTGCTTTCTTTGTATTGTGTCAGGTACTGAATTGGTTTGGTAAAAACAGGTTTTACAGCAATTTTACATTCAGAAGCCAGTCCTTTAGTTGTTTCCTGTACAATTTTACCTAAGTCCTTTTGTGCAAAACAAGTAATATGAGGATTGTTTTGAAGAAGTATTGTAGGGCTGTATCCTTTTAAAACTATCTTGCTTTCGTATGCATCAAATTGTTCGATACTCACGTTCCAGATGATCCCTTTAAATTCATTAAGTACCGTTTTTTTTACACCTCTGTAAAATCTTATTAAGGTAACCTTACCTATGAAATTCTTCAGATTATTTAAACCAAATGAGCCCTTGTTTTCAATTACCTCATAAGGCAAAACAATAGAAAATTCATGATGTTTGTTAAAACGCTGAATAATCTGTATACTATAATAATTGTCTATCGGTGTACCGTCTATTTCAATTTCAGCAAAAATGCTATACACCTCCATAAAACTGTAATTTTTTTTATTTATAAAAAAGCTAAATGAAACCAATTCAAAAAGAATCTTTTCATTTAGCTATACATTTTTTAAACCCTAAAGAGATCTTAGCTTTTAGCTTTTGGCCAGTCATTTTTAAGCTCCGCAGTTCCTAACTTAATATCTCTTGCTGAAAGAGTTATTTGATACACCATAGGTGAACCATCAGAAAAACTTTCAGAAAAACTAACAATATAAGCTTCTTTCAATTCAATTTTCTTCATGCTTGCAGTTGATTCACTTTGCTGAAAATCTATCGTAGCTGTCAACGGTTTTTCAGGTGTATTGAGCATTGTCTCTAAAAGAGCGGTTTCTTCTGTAGATTCCAAAGCAAGGCTTACAGTGCCTCCGCTTGTGTCTGATACTGGTTTTCCCTTATGATCAGTATTTCTGCTAAAAGCGTAGCTACATGAAAGTACATCGTAATCTTTTCCAGAAATAGAAAGTTTTGCTTTAAATGCCATGATTTTAATTTTAAATTTTTAAAAAATAGTAATGGATTGGTGAAATACTTATTTGACTTTTTATTTAAACTTTATTGCTGTGCATACTCAGAGTTCCATTCAGCGCCATCATCACCCTTCTGACCGTCTAATTTTACTACAAAGCTTTTTGCAGGGAAATATGGAGTGATATTGATGTCTAAGTATATACGGTCTTTTTGTTTTTCGTCCCTTTCAAAGCGCACAATTCTAAAGTTTTCAATCAACTTATCTGCACCTTTTATTCCGTCAAGGAACTTGATGATTTGACCTCTTAAATCTTTTTCTGACAAAGAAGTCCAGTTTTCAAATGCGCGCCGGTTAAGAAAATCTACGAGCACCTTGGCTATATAATCAAATACTCTTACTACCGAATAAGTCTGAAGCCCCAGGTTATCACCGTTGAACAAAGTCTTGGCAGAAAATGCCATTACTTTTCCATATTCATTTACCATAGGCACCAGGCCTACCCTTTCTAATTGAGAAATCTCGCTTTTCTTCAAATCAAAACGAACACTGTCAACCTCATTCATGCTGCCATGTTTCTTACCTGCTGTTACTTGTGAAATCAGGGTTTTATACATTTTACCGGCTAAAGCCGCAGAGCCAGGGACGTATAAATCTTCTTCTTCACCCACTTCTGCCACTTTACCTCTTCCAACAAGGTAATTGCACGTCATCACAACATTAGACTTAAAGGCATCTGCACTTGTCAAATTGGATTCGGTAAACAGGTCAAGAACATCATCCGGCTTTTCGAGGTTTTCAAAATCGGTAACCATCATTACCTTATTTGCGAAAGCCATTTTGCCCCACTTTTCAACAACTTTATTTGATTTTAAATATCCCGGAACAACCATCAAAGAATAGTTGTTTCTAAGATCAAGACGATCATAATTTTGCTTTAGTTCTGCACCCACATGATCGATAAAACGAGGATTATCCAAATCAGTCAACTGATCCATTGAGGCATTCATTAAAGCCACATTTTTCAATTTCTCAGACTCTGTGTTGTTGTAAAAAAGAGATACAGACCGGTACGACTGTTCAAGTTCTTTTGTAGCTTCAAGCACCTTGCTTAAATTTTCCTTCAGGTTCGCTTCCGTTGCTTCTGCTTTTTCACTGCAATGATCAACCATAGACGAGATGCTGTTATGGGCAGATAATAAATCAGCCCACAAATTGATCTTATTCTTCAACTCTTCCCGTTCGGCTTTTTTACCGCTTTCGGTTAAAAAGATTTTTTTACGTGCCTTGCGTTCAGGGTTTAAATTTTGTGCCCCTTCAATCGTTGCTTCTATCATATCGAAGCCACCGACACGCACTAATTTATTAAGGGAACTATCTAACGAAGGAATATCGGCAGATTTTACAGGTTCTGCTGTTTTTAATGCCGCTTCTGCAGATTGTGATAACTGTTCAGCTTGAGGACTCATATTTTGATTTTGAAAATTTAAAAAGGGTAAACGTAATTTGGTACTTAAACAGGTTACTAACCATTTTCTTCTAATTCGGCAGCAAGTGCACGCAAAGCATTTACAAAAGCTTCTTTTGTTTCAGTATTTTCAACAACTGTCTTTAAAGCTTTATTTGTTTTTAATTGCTTCATGATCTTTAAATACGACTCATGCTCGCTGCTTACATTCTTAAGATATTTACTCTCATTCACAACACTTTTTAAACCAAAAGACCCAACATTTGTGAACTTAAGATTTTCTTTAGCTGTTGTTCCATCCTGTTTTGCGAACTCAACATCCACATTTGGTTTGAAGTAGTCAAAGGCTTGCTGTACCGATTGAATATTGACCACCTGAGGTTTTATTGGCTCATCAGCAGTAAGTTTTTGAATGAAAAGAGTTTTATTTGGGGCAATCTCTGCCATGGCTTCTGAAACTTCTACATCCACCGAGTTTCCGCCTAAATCGTAATTGAACATGGTTATTATTTTATGTAGTAAGAAAGAAAAGTTAAGGTAAAAGTTTTAGGTTACATATCCTAATATCTAAAATTATTATTTTAATAAAATGAAAGAAAAGATGAATGGCTAATTGATTGCCCAGTTTAATTCATCGACGTCTTCCTTTTTTTCAATGCTCACTTTGTTTCCCTTTTGCAACTGCCCCGAAATAATATATTTGGAAATAGGGCGTCTTAAATGATTTCTTATAACTCCTGATATCTGACGTGCTCCGTATTTGGGCGTAAACCCGTTTTTTGCAAGCATTACTTTAGCATCATTACTAATAGAAAACTCTATTCCCTGCTTATCTAAAGCCTCGAGCAAACCCCGCAATTGTATCTCAAATATTCTTACCAGACTGCTTTCGCTGATAGGAGCAAACGGAACTATTTCGGTAAGGCGTGCAAGAAACTCGGGTCTGAAATATTTTGTCATTATTTCTACCAGCTTATTAGATCCGGGCATTTGTCCTTTATCAAACTGCTCGGCTATCCATTCGCTGCCGATGTTGGAAGTGAAAAGAATAAGTGAATTTGAAAAATCACCTTCTTTTCCCAAACGGTCATGCATTTTGCCCTCATCTAAAATCTGTAAAAAAGTATCAAAAACCGACGGGTGTGCTTTTTCAATCTCATCAAACAATAATACAGAATAAGGCTTTTGTCTTATTTTATTCACCAGCATTCCGCCCTCTTCGTATCCGACATATCCCGGAGGAGCGCCGTATAAAAGTGCAGCAGAATGTTCCTCTTTAAATTCAGACATATCAAAACGGATCATTGCGTTTTCATCATTAAACAAAAACTCTGCAATTGATTTTGCCAGCTCTGTTTTTCCTGTACCTGTGGGCCCCAGTAAGAAGAACGAGCCTATAGGCTGCCCCTTTTTATTTAAACCGCTGCGTGATTCTAATATTGACTCTGCTACCGCTTTCACAGCATGATCCTGACCTACCACACGCTTCTTCAAATGCGTTTCCATATTCATCAGTTTCTCTTTTTCCCCCGCCTGTATTTTCCCTAATGGAATTCCGGTTTTATAGGAAATAATTGCTGCAATGTCTTCTTTTGTTACGCTTTCAATTTTATGTTCTGCCAGTGTAATCAGTTTGGCAAGTGTTTCACTTAAATATTTTTCATACTCTTCTGATGTTTCAAATTTAGCGGGTTGTGTTTCATCGTTCAGCTTGCCAATTAAAACAGGGCTGACCCTGCTTACGAGCAAAGAATAAATCCACTTATATTCGTTAAACAATTCCCCGTTTTGCAACTTCTGTTTTTCGTTTAACGTACCCTCGAACTCAGTTTTTAGATTAGCCAAATCGGTAGCGGAAGTTTGAGTCATTAGTTTTATGGCGGCCATTGTTCTATCCATCAGGTCTATAGCTGCATCGGGCAAACGCCTGTCTTTAATATACCTTTTTGCAAGTCTTACGCTTTCGCTTACAGCATCCCGGTCTATTTTTAACTGGTGATGTTCTTCAAATTTTGATGTTAGCCGGCGCAGCATTTTTACTGCTGCTTCGGTTTCAGGCTCAGCTACATTCAGCACTTCAAACCTGCGTGAAAAAGCCTGATCAGGCTCAATTATTTTTCTGTACTCATCATTTGTCGTTGCACCTATTAAGGTTATTTCTCCCCTCGCCAGTTCTGGTTTTAGCAGGTTTGCAACGCCTCCTCCTATAGAACCTTTCGCATCTAAAAGTGTGTGTATTTCGTCTATAAATAGTATAGCCTTATCAATTTGCTTCAGTTCTTTTAAAATATTTTTAATACGGTCTTCGATTTCACCTTTATAAGATGCACCGGCGATAAGAGCACCCAGATCCAATTCATATACCTTGGAATCCATTAATTGAGAAGGAACAAGGTTATTTACTATGTCCAATGAAAAACCGTCTATTAATGCTGTTTTGCCAACTCCTGATTCTCCTGTAATAATTACATTTGGCTTTGTTCTTCTGCATAAAATTTCCATCATCATTCTTGTCTCTTTATCACGCCCGATGATGGGGTCTGTTTTTCCTTCTTTTGCAAGAGAAGTACGCTCTATACAGTATTTTACAAGAAAGCCGCCTCCACCTCCACTTGCGGTTTGAGAACCGTTTTCTCCCTGTGGCGCTACTGCATGCTGTATCACATCTTCCTTTAGATAAAGGTCTAATATCTCCCTTTCTTTTACAGGAAAAGACTTTAACTCATCAACCGAAAAACCTATTCCCGGCTTTGAAATCGCAGTTAAAGCACATATTGGCGTTATCTGGTCAAGACCCAGTTTTATGCGTATATTATCTGCTTCTTCAAATATCCTTTGAATGGCAGCATCGCCTGAAACATTTTCTTTTACCTGCGCGATTTTAGGATATTCTTCCAGTCGCACCTCTGCCCACTCATAAATATAATTACTGTCTTTGCCAATAGAGTCAAGAAACTTTCTCAGGCCTACCTCTTTGTGTAAAAGAGCCATTAAAAGATGTGGTGATGAAAAATTGGCGTTGTAATATTCTTTGGCTAATGCCTGCGAAATTTCGATAGCAGTTTTAACGGAGTCGTTAAGAGTGAGCATATTTAAGCAGTAAGTTTTAAAGCGTTTTTTTTGCTAAAAAGCAGGAACTTTTACCAGGCGAGACGGGCATTAGCAACTGTATTTTAATAGTCAGGAAAATACTTTCATTCCTGATATTGGAGGAAAGATACACGCAAAGGCAAGTTTTTGCAAACAAATGCGAAAAAAAATTTTCAGACTTCTTCTATTTATATTTTTTGTTCTACGATCTTCGTCAATCAATCCAACTCTTTTGCGTAGTAAATCCTTTTGCAATCACTCAAATTTATTTCCTTTTAACTCAAAAATGTTATCGTTGCTTATCTACCTCCTGCCTAATCTACTTTAATTGTACTGCCCGCCGCATAAGAATGTGAAGTTATTTTTTTGGAGCCGCGCTGCATTACTACTATTTTACATCGTTGCGTCGCACACTTCGGCTGAAGGTAACGCTTCGGCAAAATTCTATCCCGGGTGAATTTATAAGTTCTGCCAATATTGTTTGGAAAAGATAAATGAAGATGTGTAGTACAAGTGAGTGACACAACGATGATCCTATGAAAAACAACTGCCTGTACCAAAAATCAAATAACAAAAAGTTGAACGTAACAAGTGTTATTCACAAAGCTTCACCTTAAATATTTTTTAGAAAAAGACGGATGATCTAAACTTATTATAACTATAGATAAAGAAAAAGTATTAGCGCATCACCGTTGTCAATTCTTTTTCTATCCGTGCACATGACAATAGAAACGGCTTTTTTGTGATCGCTAAAGATATTACCTGACCTTCAATTTGATAAGAGCCTTCGATAGAACCTATTGGAGTCTTTGCCTCGAAGTTACCGGCAGTTGGGTCGCCTGTAAAATTTCCACCGGCTTTTTCTATTTGCTGTTTGGATCTGCTTATTAAACTTTCGGCGTCTCCTGAAAATGTTATATTAAACTGGCACATTAATAAAAAGATTGATTTTTTAAAAATGATTGTGAAATACTATTTCAACAACCTGTTCACTGCTCTCTCACTATTAAAAGTAGTCAATCTTTAATCGGGAATTGCTTCCACAAGTTGCAGGGTGCATTCCAAATGTCGCTTATCCAAGCCCAAAGGGCTTAAACAAAAATAGCCATGGGTGAAAGCCGTGGTAAAAGAGGCGAATTTTCAACAACCCTGAAAGGGTTGAATAACAAGATTGCATAAATAATATTTTTTGAAAAAGGGAAACTTACCGTTTGATTAAAGTCATAAAGGAGGCTAAAATATTCAACCCCTTTTGGGGTTGCTATAACCCTCTTTTCAAGCAACCACGGGTTGCACCCGTGGCTACTTTAGTTTAACCCTTTCAGGGTTTACATCTCCATCATCAGCACCTTAAAAGTTAAAATTAACAGACTTAAAATTATTTATAGTTGTCAAGGGATGCAGGTGATTCTTTGGCTTGCTAAATAATGAATAAACAGTATTCTGCCTGAGGCAGGACGACCCCTGTAATTTTGACTGGCAAAGCTGCAACGATTGAACTTATAGTAGTAATTTGGTTCGGTTCAAAAAAATTCTACTCATCTTTTTATAACTTTTGCAGTATAGCTACTTTCCAAGCCCAAAGGGCTTAAACAA
>CAXUMK010000007.1:0-21563 GCA_964251885.1 uncultured Segetibacter sp.
ATTACTACTATGAGTCAATCGTTGCGTCGCACTCGTGTACTTTTTATTCTTTATTCGACAAACCAACTTTAATTAGCTAATATGCTAATGTGCTGATATTCTATGCTTCCTGCTTTATAAATCATCCATTGTCGAATATAGAATTTGTGAACAATATATAACCTTATTACCTTAGTAACACAACATACCTACCCTCGCTCGTTTAAGTGCTAACTTAGACCCTAAACTCTACCGGACACAGTCCTGCAGCCATTTTAGATTTAAGTGTCCTGCGGAACACTTAAACCAGCGAGGAGACTTGGAAACAGAAGATAAAAAACGGTGCTGTCCTTGATGGATGCTTATATCGCTAAAACAAAAATCTAAACATTACTACACGCTAAATAATTTATACAATGGATACTATGCTCATACAACTGACCAACCAAAAAGCCGCAGGGCTTTTGCATAAGTTGGAAGAACTGCATTTGATAAAAGTGCTGAAAGAAAATATTGCCCCCGTTAAAACAAGGCTCTCCGATAAATACAAAGGCATAATAACCAAAGAGCAAGGGCAGAACCTGAACGAACACATCAAGCAAATGCGTAGCGAATGGAACAGTATTTAATTGATACCAATGTAGTGTCCGATTATTTTTCGGCTTCGTTCTCTGCTGCAGGTATGGCTCTGATGGATGCCGCCATTGATGCCGTTCCTAATATCTCTATCATTACACAAATAGAACTGCTATGCTGGAATACTACTGATAAAGCAACCACACAACACGTAAAAAATTTTATTGCCGATAGTGTGGTGTTGGATATTAGCCCCGATGTGATAATCCAATGCGTAAGTATCCGCAGGGCAAAAAAATAAAAACACCCGATGCCATTATTGCTGCTACGGCGTTGGCTTACGGCTACACCATTATTACCAACAATGAAAAAGATTTTAAGGGTATCACAGGACTGAAAATTATTAACCCCTATAAAGTGTGATGATTGAAGTAGTACAAGGTGATATTCTGCCCTTGCAGGTGTTCTCTGCAGCGCCGCCGTTGCACGGTGTTATCACCTGCAACTGTAGTGTAGCCTAGCTTTTTATGCAAATAAATTTGTTGTATAAGCTGCAACAATTCTTTCACTTTTTCGTGCCGTTGCAGGTGTTATCACCTGCAACAAATACTTACAATAGTTGAAATTCCTGTCAGTTTTTACCCAAGTCCTTGTTGTTGGTCATAACACCAACAACTGCATCAAACAGATGAATGGAACATCCTTTGCGTCTTTGCGCCTTTGCGTGAAAGCTTCTCCTCTAAAGATCCTGGCGGGAAGTATTAATACAAAAGCAGGAAAAAGTACAATAGCAGTACAAAAGATGAACGGAGCGTCGCAACAAAAGCAATATCGGGAACGTATGTTTGTAACAAAATATTTTTATCTTAACCTCCGAGAAAGATAAAAGTTATTGCCTCATTGCTGCACTAACCCGATAAAGTCGCCAACCATCTAAAAACAAGCCGGTTTATGAAAAGTGCTTTTTACTTTGCAGTTATTGCATATTCCATATTTTTTTCAGGCTGTGCAGGTAAGCCGGTTATTCATTCTTTTACGGTGAGGCCGCTGACCATTACTGCCGACGATACGGTGAAAGTAAACTGGGATGTGAAAGGAACACCCACCCTGCTTGTGCATGAAAAAGAAACTGCAGACTCTGCCATAAAAACACTTGAAATAACACTGGTCGCAACGAAGGGAGATAAGGAAGTGAACAGGCCGGTGCAGGTTACTGTCGTTCCAAAAAATACTGCTACACAAATTACTTTTAGTACAAGTCTTAGTGGAGATACGCTGGTTGCGGCAGGTAATAAGAACCCTGAAAAATGGGGTGACAGGTTCGAAATACTATCTGTTTCATCTGCTTCGAACCGTACTTTAATTGTTTCGCATGCAAACCGTACTGCAGTACTTGATAGCACCGGCGTTTTGTCTGCCGCTTTTGCAGGAACACCGGTTGAAGGAAGATGGGTTTTAAAATATGTATTAACCGCCGCAGAAAAAAAAGATATGAGCACGGCACCCGAAACGCTCCAGTTAAATACAACCATACAATATAAAAGACGATAGCAATGGCAGGCATACTCGACAAAGTAAATACGGTTGTTTTGGTGATGTTCGAAAACCGTTCGTTTGACCATATACTTGGTCATCTCAGTTTTGAAAACAGCCATTCAGAAGCTGATGGGTTGCGAGATCCTTTGAATAATCCACATTACAACAACATTTACCAGGGAGATTCTTTCTTTCCTTACCAGATAGCGCAGGACCTGCCCTTGCCTTTTGATCTGCCACACGAGTTTGATGAGGTAGCTACCCAATTGGCATTATCTCCTGTTACAAACCGGTTTACCATGTCGGGTTTTGTACAGGCGTATGCTAAAGCTACGGGACAGGTTCCCAATCAGCAATGCCTGCCTATGGGATTTTTTGGTTCATCACAGGTTCCTATAACCAGCTTTCTGGCACGTACCTTTTGTACATGTGACCGCTTTTTTTCATCGCTGCCAACCAGCACGCAACCCAACCGTACAATTGCATTTTCAGGAGATTCAACTATTCATTTGACTAAGACTGGTCTTATCAATATCAATAACAGCATTTTTGACTGGCTTACGAATAATAACATAAGGTGGCGCGTTTACAATGATGGTTTGTCATTTTTTACACTCTATTCAAAGCTGTGGAAATACGTGCTGGGTAATAAGTTCAGGGATTACGAGTTCTTGTCGCGAGACATACAACAGGAGCCTGAAGAAACTGCGCCGCAGGTGATCATAGTAGAACCGTCTTACCAGAGTTCGCCTCATGTTGGTTCTGACCGGCCAAACGACAATCATGCACCTCTTGCCATGGGATGGGGTGAGGAATTTTTAAGACGCACTTATGAGGCGGTTACTGCCAACAGCAGCAAGTGGCAAAGTACTGTAATGCTGGTGTATTACGATGAGCACGGCGGTTTTTACGACCATGTTCCGCCGCCTTTTATTCCATACCAGACAAACGAAAATCCGCCTTACAACTTTACAAGTTTAGGATGCCGCATACCTGCTGTTATTGTTTCTCCTTTTGTGCCGCCGGGTTCCGTTTGTCACTCCCAATTTGACCATACATCGGTTCTTCAGTTTCTGGCAGAAAAATTTACACCGGGAAAGCCTTATTCTGCTTCTGTTCAAAAGCGTCGTGACCAGGGAATTGCAAGCCTTTCGGAAGCGCTTACCAATGATGTTCCCTGGGTAGCGCCTGTTCCGCCGTCTGCTCCAATTAATGCGCAGACTGCTCTTGGCCGCACCATTGAAATCAGGCCTGAAAATGAAATGGCTCAATCATTTGAGTACGCGGCTAACCAGATGCTGCAGCAAAAGCCGGTTGAAACAGGAAAAAAGTACCCCGAACTGTATCAATGGAAAGACGCCGTGGCTAATGCAAGAGGTGAGGTCAAAACGTGAATAAATGTTGAATGGAGAATAGCTATACCGTTGTATACTGTGCAAGGGATAAAAAAGTGAGTTGAATTTTTTTGAACCAGACCGATTACTACTATGAGGCTTACGTTGCGTCGCACACTTGTACTTTTGTTCATTATTCGACAATGCACTACTTGTCCCGTTAGCGGGAGTCTTATCCGACGTGCAGTATAATGGGTAATATCTTTTTCCTCTGTGACTGCAGAAAAATCTATGTTAATTAAAAACATTAAACCAATGAACCAGCGTTTCGTTACTTGTAGCTTAACTGATAGGTCTAATTGTAAGGCAAAAGTTTTTATCATTATAGGGTTAGCGCTTACCCTTACTTCCTGTAGCAGTTATCGCACTTTAGAGGGGTGGGGTAAGCCTGTCTACTTTGCTGCCGACTCCACCGTTTTTAAGGATACTGTTTATTCGCTTCACCCAATTTGGTATCGTGCTCTGGCCGACTTAAAAGGGGCTGGAATTGAGACTGCCGAATTAAAAGAAGGTGAAATCACTAAGGTTATTATCAGAAAGCCAACAATTTTTCTCGCTGGGTATTTCGAGTTTCTGGTTTACCCTGGCGAACATATCAATGTAAAAGGAGTAGATGATAGCTTAACCTTTTTCGCCTCAAGCGGTAACAAACAACGAAACAGGGAACTATCATTTTTTAAAACGTTTCATGAATTACAACAACAGCAATTACAACAATATTCCTCTATATCTTCATTTCGTCCTGGTGTTTCATTGGAGACAATCCTTACAATTGAAAAACAACAAAAAGATAGAATTCGAAAAGCACAAGCTGCGTATCAATTCACTTTTGATTCTCTTAGTAAAGCCTGTGATGTTAGTAAAAAATTTAAGAAACTAATCGCTGATTACACCAAAAACAGATATGATTTCAGTCTCAACGACTTTTACAGGATTAATAGAGACACGTTAATGGCACATGGATTATACTTTAAGAAATTAAGAGAAATTATTCCAGCAGTAAATGGTATTACGAAGAGGTCGGATTTTAACGCTAACGTTAGGCAAGGACTAAATGACCGACTCCCTGATTTATTTCCCAGAAATTATATGTGGAGTTTTGATGAGGATGGTTTCAAGGCTTGTTTTGACAGTATTGAAAATAATTTTACTGGTTTTGCAAGAGATTATTTGCTGAGCCGACTGATGTATAGTGCTTATGCAAAAGGAACAAAAGTTCCTTCTGACTATAAGGAAAAGTACAAGAGTTATTCGGTAGACAAAGCTTACAGAAAGATAGTAAAGAATACGAGAAAGCAGCGCCTGCGAAACGATAAAGACAATAAAGATGCACCAAACAAGCTTTTAGCAGCAGATGGTAAATCACAAGTAAGCTTAGATACCTTATTAGGACGATACAAGGGTAAATACGTGTATATGGATTTTTGGGCGAGCTGGTGTTGGCCTTGTATGAAAGAGATGCCTTATTTGCAACAAAAAATAGAAAAATACTCCAATAATAACATCACTTTTCTTACTGTTTCTATAGACAGGGAAACGTTTTTATGGCGGGATGCAATCATTAAACAAAATATTAAATCGTGGAATAACTTTTTACTGTTAGATGCCGCAAAAACCTCTTTTTCTAAACAATATGCAATCCGTTCAATTCCGAGGTATATACTTTTCGACAAAGACGGGAAGGTAATGAATGCAACTGCGCCTTTACCAAGTGAAGCCGCATTTGATGATTTATTAGATAAGCTTGTCTTAAATTAAGTGTTTAGGAAAGAAGACATTGCTCATCATTCGTTACTCACCCTTCTTCTTACTTCGTTGCCGTGGTTCAGTTTTTTTAGTAACCCATCTATTATCATATTTGTATAAATGGCAACACAAACAAACAACCCTCAAATAGTCATTGTTGGCGGAGGATTTGGAGGATTAGAGTTAGCAAAAAATCTTAAGAATGAACCCGTAGACATTTTACTGCTCGACCGGCACAATTACCATACTTTTCAACCGCTTCTTTACCAGGTTGCAACCGGCGCGCTTGAAGGTGAAACCATATCATTTCCATTAAGAAGGATTTTTCAAAACCAGAAAAACTTCTCATTCATACTTGGAGAAGTGCAGAAAGTAAACCCCGAAAAAAACACAATAGATACAACCGTAGGAGAAATCGGATATGACTATCTCGTACTTGCTACAGGCGCCGATACCAACTTTTTCGGTAATAAACAGTTAGAGCATTTTTCGATGGGTATGAAGTCTGTCTCCGAGGCGCTTAACATCAGAAGTATGGTATTGCAAAGCTTTGAAGCAGCATTAACCGAAAAAGATGCCGGTGAAAAAGAAGAACTGATGACTTTTGTTGTCGTGGGTGGAGGACCAACGGGCACCGAACTGGCTGGTGCTCTTGCAGAGTTTAAAAATCATATTCTGAAAAAGGACTACCCCAAACTAGATAATTGCGAAATGAGGGTTTTTTTGGTAGAAGGCAAGCCAAAAGTGCTCGCAGTAATGTCGGAGAAATCATCCTCAAAGGCGCAGGAATACCTTAAGGAAATGGGAGTGACATTATATAATGGAGTGCATGTAAAAAGCTTTGATGGCGAACTGCTGACAATAGATGACGGACGTACAATAAGAACAAGAAATGTATTGTGGGCAGCAGGTGTCAACGGTCAGTTTCCCGAAGGAATAGGTGCTGATAAAATTACAAAAGGCAACAGAATTCAGACAGATGAGATAAACCGGGTAAAAGGGTATTCTAACATTTTTGCCATTGGCGACGTAGCTGCGGTAACAACTGCAGATACTCCCAACGGTCATCCCGGTGTAGCCCAGGTGGCTATGCAGCAGGGTAAACATCTGGCAAAAAATCTCTTAGCAATCATAAAAGGAAAAGAAACGAAACCTTTTATATACAATGACAAAGGTTCATTGGCTACAATAGGGCGTAACAAAGCAGTTGCAGATATTGGCAAGCTCAAGTTCTCAGGGTTTATTGCCTGGATCCTTTGGTGCTTTGTACACGTGTTTTCGCTGGTTGGCACTCAAAACAAATTAACGGTATTCATTTCCTGGTTTAGCAGATACTTTTCTTACGATGGTCCCACACGTATCATTCTGCGGCCATTTAGCCGTAAATCTATGACAGAAGATACGGCAGCAAAATAAGCCAAATCACTGTTTTTTTCGATTGCTGTCTATTGAGAGAAGTCTTATTCTGTCAATAGCGTATGTTATTTTTTTAAAAAAAGTATTGCCATATACTTAGTGAAAGCTATCTTTAATTACACATTGTTTTACGGCAATCATTATTTCTTAACCATATATTCTTACGTTATGCAACACTCATTCGTCAAAACATTACAAGGCCAGGAAATAGAATTTATAAGGCTTATGTACCCGGTAAGATATAATGTATTTCTGCGTATTCTTAATGCCAATCCTTTTAAACTCACCTGCAAAAAAAGCGATGAGGGAACATGGGAAATAGATGAACCAAAAGAATTACCGGGATGGGTGAATGAATTAACCTTATCTATTCAAAATGTGATTGAAGAAAACGAAGCAGCAGTGTATGCCTAAAATAACATGACTGCTGACAGCAATGGCAGTATTAGTACATAAGGGATAAAAAAGGTGAGTAGAATTTTTTTGAACCAGGCTACATTACTACTATGATTCATTGTTGCAATCATGGATTTGTCGTTTTCTTTTCTTCCAGTGGAAGGAAAGAAAAGGATCACTCTTGTACTTTTCATTCTATATTCGACAAGCCAAACAGTTACTCACATTCCATGGCAACTATAACAACACGATTACTTTACCTAATAATGTATACTTCATGCAGGATAAGTTTTCTGCAATCGCGATAAGTAGTGCAAAGCTGAATAGTGAAAATATCGTACAAGGGAGTGACACAACGATGCTTAATGCTTATTCTTCTGCTGGTTCCCCCCAAAATTTATTTCACAATTTTATGCAGCAGGAAGTATAATTATGGAAAAGAAATCTGCATCTGCGGCAATAAAACTATTTTACTAATTCTGAGAGATTACTAAATGTTTCATAAGGCGCTCTTGTCATAAACATATTAGTTACACTTGGAGAAACGCTGCCACCAGGATCCATTTTTAAAATATAGCTGATGGTAAGTTTGTTTTTGCCGTCATACTTTACATCCCAATATGCATTGAAATAAGGAATGCGCACTATTCCTTTCTTTTCGGGTATAGCATTTGGCATGCCTGTAGCGGTTATTTTCAAAGTATTATTTTTTGCATCCATGTTCAGCCGCATTTGTATAGGTATATCCCGGTCGCTAACCGGCCACGGCAAATTTGTTTCAGAGTAATAAATTATTTCGCTTGCGCTGATTTTCTTTATCAAATAAGATTCTTTCGTACCATACACCCAGTCCTTTATATGACCTACATCGGTCAAAACATTTATAAGCTTTTGCAGCGTGCCTGTAAAAACCGCTTCCACTTTTAATGATTTGAATTTTGATGAAGCGTCTTTGGCTGTATATACTTTTATCCCGTTTTTTTCTTTAGTCAGCTCCCAATTCGTCTGTGAAAAAACAGGTGTAAATGTGATGGCTAAAAAGAAAAGCAGGAATATTCTTACAATCATTATTGCGTTTTTTTTTAAATAAAGTACTAAAGTCAAAAGGGTACAGCATTCAGCAAATGAAACTGCCGAACTGAATCGCTGCATCCTGTTATTGTTTCTAACATTACGTTATGAAATTAGTTCATCAAAAACATTTCTTTGTGTTAATTTATAAGCTGGCATATTTCTTTGCTGTGTGAGTATGGTAATAATATCAGATTTTCGGTTACCAGTAAAAGCTTATCAATGAAATCTCTTTTTTTCGTTTTGTCATTTTGTCTTCAGTCATTTCTATCACAGGTATCGTGTCAGCCATCAGATGCTGTTGCCGGTAAAAAAATAATTGCACATGGAGCTGTGCCAAAGCTGATATCGAAACAGTTTAGTTTTACTGAAGGACCGGCAGTTGATAAAAAAGGCGATGTGTATTTTACCGATCAGCCAAATAATAAAATCTGGAGATATAGTACCGATGGAAGACTTTCTGTTTTTTTAAGCGGTACACGCCGGTCTAACGGGTTATATTTCGACAAAAAAGGAAACCTGGTATCGTGTGCTGATGAACTAAATCAACTGATCTCAATAAGTCCTGAAGGAAAAATGACGACTTTGGTAAACGATATTGAGGGTCATAAACTAAACGGGCCAAACGACCTGTGGATACATCATACTGGCGGCATCTACTTTACCGACCCTTATTATAAACGCGATTGGTGGACAAGAACAGATCCGCAGGTACAGGGCGAAAAAGTTTATTTCCTTGCTTCAAATAAAAAAAAAGCAATTGCTGTTGACTCTTCAT
The DNA here is from genome assembly GCA_964251885.1 of uncultured Segetibacter sp. Lineage (GTDB taxonomy): Bacteria > Bacteroidota > Bacteroidia > Chitinophagales > Chitinophagaceae > Segetibacter. The sequence continues at coordinate 8,893 of CAXUMK010000007.1, forward strand.
TAAAAAAACCAAACGGCATCATTGGCACTCCCGACGGCAAATACCTGTATGTTGCTGATACTGGCGGCAACCAAACTTTTAAGTTCTTTATCAACAAGGACGGTACATTAAGCCATAGACAGCTTTTTGCAGAACAGGGTTCCGACGGAATGACCATTGACACTGAAGGCAATATTTATTTAACAGGAAAAGGAGTAACTGTTTACAATAAAGATGGAAAGAAAATTGAACATATTGATATTCCTGAAAATTGGACGGCTAATGTTTGTTTTGGAGGCAAAAATTTAAATGAACTCTTTATCACTGCATCACAGGCAGTGTACATATTAGATATGGCTGTAAAAGGAGTCAGGTAAGGTGAACTTCTTCTGTCTCTCGTCCTGTTAAATGCATCAAAGAAAACCTATGGCAAACAAAAAACAAACCGCTGCGCCTTTTGAAAAAAGTTCTGAAATGGCCGGGGTAATGGAACGCAACATAAAGGAACTGATCAAGCTTCGTCAAAATGAAGAAAAAGAAAAAAGCCGCGATGAAAGAATAGCAGATAAGATCACAGGATTTACAGGAACGATGTTTTTTGTTTATATCCACTGTATAGCTTTTGGTTTGTACATTCTCTGGAATGCAGGTTTAACAGGGTTTAAACCAATTGATCATAATTTTTCAGGATTAAGCACCATTGCATCGGTAGAAGCTATTTTTTTAGCAACATTTGTACTAATACGGCAAAACCGAATGAACAAACTGGCCGACAAAAGAGCGAATTTAGATTTGCATGTAAGCCTGCTTGCCGAACATGAAATAACCCGTTTGCTAAATTTGGTTACTGAAATTGCAAGGAAATTAAAAATTAAGGAAGCAGACAATCCTGACTTTGACGATCTCGCAAACGATGTAAGTCCTGAAGCAGTTTTGAATACAATTGACAAACATAAAGAAGAAAGTATGAAAGAGACAGGAATTGAAATTTGAATGAAGGCTTTTTATGTCTTCTACATTTAAAAGTATAATCAGTCTCACTATACTTCACGCAGGCTCATTTTGCATTGCTGAATAATGGACAAAGCGTATAAGAGTGCGACGCAACGCTGTCTCATAGTAGCAATTCTGCCGGGCTCAAAAAAAATCATTGCACATTTTTGTGCAGTACGAAGTATAATTAACTTCCGGTTTTTACTCTCAAACTACGATTACTTTCGACTTCCAACTTCGAACTTTCGACTTTTTTAAAATCACCGTTTATCATTATTTAAAGCAATTCATACACATTCTGCTTGATATGTTTTGTTCTGCGTTGCAATTTTGGTTTATTAAAAAAACAAAACTAAAACCGCTTTTATTATGCAACGCTACAATTCATTCAACATGATACACAAAGCACTTCGTGCAATGATGTATGACACCGCACTAACACTGCAACAAACTTATTTTGCAGATGCAGAAGAGGCAGAAACTGCTATTGAGAAAGTAGAAACTGTCATTGAAAATTTTGAACAGCATGCCCATCATGAAGATACTTTTATGCTGCCTGCTATTGAGGCCTTTGCACCACAGGTAGTGGAGAGCTTTGAAAAAGAGCACGTAGAAGATATTGCAATTGGTAACCGTATGAAAACGCTGGTTACTATTTTTCATTCTCTCGAGACAAATGAAGAAAGAGTAAACTGCGGCTCCGCTCTTAATAAGACTTTCCGCGATTTTATGGTCTTCAATATTACGCACATGGCAAAAGAAGAAATTGAAATTAACCAGGTATTGTGGAAGCATTATACCGATGCAGAGTTACACGAACTAAATGCAAGGCTTATTGCCAGCATACCTCCGCAGAAAATGATGGTTACTGCAAAATGGATGCTGGGCAGTGTAAATAAGATTGAAGCAACAGACTGGCTGAAAGGGGTTAAGCAAACCGCACCTTCATTTGTGTTTAATGCACTGCACCAAATGGCAGAAACAGAATTGCCTGCACAGTTCCGCGCAGAGGTTCTGGATGCAGTGATGGAAAGTGAAATGGTGTTTTAATTTACAATTACTACAAGTCCTCATCATAAACAAAGCCGCTCTTAATAGTAAGGAGCGGCTTTTTATGTATTCTATTTTATCGCAGAGAAAACGCGTCACCGGCAGTATGCATTTACCAGGTGTTTTAAAAGTTCAACTTTTCCTGTAAGGCCTTTATATGCAAGAGACAGTTCTGACATGGTTTCAACAGCAGCTATCAATGCTGCTTTTTCATGTTGCTCCAATTCGTCAACCCGATAAAAATAAGTACGGATAGTAAAGAAAAATGCATTGATATGTGGCAGCCCGGTAAGGCTTTGCTTTTCAACACGCAGGTATAAATCGCAGCCTTCCTCTATCTTTCGTCCCTTCCATATTTCAGCATCGGCGCCGGGTGCAGGTACAGGATGATGGTTTAGGCGATCATCGGTTGCAATGCCCCAGGCAAAGCGTGTAAAAGCACCTTTACTTACAACAGACTGCAGCATCTTAAAATAGTGCGGCATTGTCTTTTCCATTCCCGGAACAACAGCATGAATGGCATCAAAAGAGCGACCTGCTTTTACTGCAGGTTCCCAATGGTTGGGCGAGCAAATGTGTATTGCCGCCATCCAGTCTTTATCACCTTCAAGCTGGCAAATGGCAAAGTCTTCCTGTACCTGGCAGGCTAAAGCATCAAACAGTGAAACATACCTGTTGCCATCAATCTGTATCCAGTCTTCCTTCCACTGCAGGCATTGGTGTGTAAGATGGTTTGTAAGAACATAACGATCATCTTGCTGTTTAAGATGAAAATAATCAGGGTATTCTTTTATCAGTTGCTGAACGATGAATTGGTTAACCTCTGCAACTGTCTGCGGATACAGATGCTTTTCAAAATAATATTTATGAATGTTTTCTTCTCTGCAGGCACCCTTGTTAGCGATATACTCTTTATACGTTTCATCTATTTGAAAAACATATTTTTCTGACATGCTTTCTGTTTTCTTAGCAGAAATAAGTGCGGGAGCAACAGAATATTTTCCATCAGAAAACGGGAGGTACTTCATGCGCTTTCAAATTCAGTTACAGCAAGATATATTATTAGCATAAGTTGAAAAAATAAACCCTAAGATCATAAGAGGCCATCAACCGGTATCATTGGCTTACAATTTTTTTTGCTTTTGTAACCGGCATCGGTTGTTTGTGCGGCTCCGGTTGTGTCACTCACTTGTACATTGTTTTTTCATGGCGGCGTAACATTCATTTTAAAGGTGGTTGAACTGCTGACTGCTGACTACACTTCCCGCCTTAAAAGTTTCCCGCTAACGGGACAAATAGTGCATCGCCGAATATAGAACAAACCGTCTCAAATGTGATCCTTTTCTTTCCTTCCACTGGAAGAAAAGAAAACGACAAATCCATGATTGCAACAATGAAAAATAGTAGTAATACAGCCCGGCTCATAAATGTATTGCACATTTTTATACAGCTTTAAATATAACTGCTACTGTCATATACTTTAACGCTTTTCGGGTTGTCAGTTGCCTGCGGTCATTGTCTTGTTGTTATGCACACAATTCTTTTATATCTTGTTATCCAATCATAATCAAAAAAATGAGAAATCAGATCAAGTTTACCGCTCTTCTTTTTGCAGGTATTTTTATGCTGCAGAGTTGTGTAAACCTGCAGCACGTGCAGGACTATACAAATAGTTCGATAAAGACACTTAGCGCGTATGAAAGCATTGATTATTCGTTTACCAAACACTGTACTGACAGATGTCTTTTTGATGCTGTAAGAAGAAACATAATAGTAAGAGAAAATGATTGCAACTGCCAGTTGTATATAAAAGCCGACAGCGTAACTTTTTTAATGTACAATGCTTTAAATGCTTATTTCGGTGCTCTTGGCAACCTGGCCGATGATAAGGTTACAAGCTATAATTTCGCTCCTTTGCAAACAGCGCTGACAGAAAGTTATATACCTGTCAGCGGTAAAATGATAGAGATAACAAAAGACCAGGTACTATCTTACTCGAAGATTGGTTCCATTTTGCTGAAGGCAACCACAGACGCTTACCGCAAAAAGAAAATCAGGGACTTTATTGATGAAGGCAATGAACCTGTTAAAATACTGCTGGCAGCATTTCAAAAGATTCTTTCAGAAAATTTATCAGGTGTTTTGAATTTTAAAAAAGAAAGATTGTACGCTTTTTATTTTGAAATTGTGCTGGATTCAACTTCATCAATATATGAAAGGAGAAACGCAACACTTGAGTTTTACGAAAAAACAGCAGAGGTTAACAGCAAACAAAAACAACTGGAAGACTTGGCCAAATGCCTGCAAAAAGTAGCTGAAGGGCATGATAAGCTTACCAAATCAAACTTGTCAGTAACGGAACTGAAAGAAACAATTACTCCCATCACAACAGACATACAGGCCTTATTATCAGAAATTAATAAACTTAAAAACAGTTAATTATGGCTCAGCTAACTTCAGACGAGGCAAACCAGCTTTCCAATAATTTTCTCGGCCTTGCGCAGGCAGTAGGTGACTACAGGTTCCAAAACTGGAATAGCCTGACCAAAGAAGAAAATGAGCAGCTAAGCTCTTTTCAATGGTCACTTTTAAATAATGGAGAAGACATTCTCACGTTTTCCACTACACTTATTATGGATGAAGTAAGTGACACGCTAAATGCCATTCAGTCACTAACTAATAATATCAATCAAACTCTTCATAAACTGCAAAACATTCAAAAGGTAATCAATATAGCAGGATCGGCTGTTACACTTGGCGCTGCCATCATAGGAAAAGACCCTAAAGCAATAGCTGCGGCAATAGCAGGATTGGTGCAAACTGCAAAAAGCTGAATGATTACTTTTTTAAAACAAGCTCTGGCTTCTAAGCAAAAATGCTTTTGCACACAAGGCAACCGCTTATATTAGTTGCTGCCTTTTTTATAACTATCATATAAAAATACAGCTTATTCAGCTTCCATTTTGTTTACTGAAACGAGAATCTGAATTAACTATTATCCTTGTAAATCAAAAATGCCACTTTCGATTTTCAAGGAAGTATACACTATAGTTTAGGAAGATATTTTGCCAGCAGGGTTGGTAAGCTGCAAATTATAATACCATCTTTAGTTCTGTATTCTTCTGCATCCGGCACTGCAACGAAATTCTTTTTTGTTGCAAGGTCTGCAATACTTTGATAATTTCCTTTGGTTATTGAAGGTGCATTGTTTAGTTTAACTTCTATGCATGCAACAGGTTTTACCCCTCTTGCCAATACCATATCATACTCTGCGCCTGCCTGGGTGCGGTAGTAGTACAGTTCTGTACCTGCAGGTTTTAACTCGTTTACCTGTTCAACTACATATCCTTCCCACGAAGAACCAACAACAGGATGTCCTTTTAATGTATTAAGATTAGGAACATTGCTTAACTGGTGCAAAAGTCCTACATCTCTTATATACACCTTTGGAGCTTTTACCAGCCTTTTTCGCGTATTAATAAAAAAAGCAGGCAACCTGTGAATAAGAAAAGCCCCTTCTAAAAAATCTACATACCTGTTTACAGTTGGCGCGGTTAATCCTAATGAACGGGCCATCATTTCGCCATTCCATACAGTGCCATTTGTATGGGCAAGCATGCTTAATAATCTGGCTGTAGTATTACCAGACAAATCAACGCCAAACAGGGTACCTAAATCTCTTTCTATATAACTGCGTACAAAACTATTCATCCATTCGGCAGCAGCTTTGTCCGATCTGGCAGATAAGGCAGAAGGGAAACCGCCTCTTAACCAATGTTTCTGAATAGTTATTTTAGGTGGCAGCTCCATTAGATTGACGGGTGAAAGTTCGCGGTAAGCTATTCGTCCTGCAAGTGATTCCGAAACGCCTTTTACCAGTTGAGGAGAAGCGCTTCCTAATAATATAAACTTTCCGTTTCTTCGGTCATTATCAATAACAGATCGCAAAACAGAAAACAATGACGGGATCGTTTGCACTTCATCTATTATAATACATTTGTCTTTATTATCGGTAAGAAAGGTGAAAGGGTCTTCTAATCTGCGTACATCTAAAGGGTTTTCTAAATCAAGATAAAGCGTAGGCTTTTTTTGCTCGGCGGCTAATTGCTTAGCCATTGTAGTCTTACCAACCTGTCGTGCACCAAGTATTGCAACCGCAGGAAATTGACGCAATAAACTTTTAACTTCAGGGCTTAGCTTTCGATAAATCATACACGAATATAAAAATCTTCCTTGAAAATCAAAAATGTAATTTTTGATTTTCAAGGAAGATTTTTATATAAATCTATCGAATCAGTAAGGAGAAACGGGTAAATGTGAGAAGCTGAATAGAATGAATACAAGTACAAGAGTGCGACGCAACAATGTTAAATAGAAGATGTAAAGCTGGGTTCATACAAAAGCATTTACATAAATAATCCTTACACCGGATGTATTGCATACACCACCACTCCCCACACTTTAAAATCTGCACAAGGGTCTATTTCAATGACAGATAAATTAGTCGTTTCAGGGATCAGTCTTATTTTATGAATAGTTCTATCGAGACGGCGCACCACCATTTCGCCACTCAAAACTGCTATCACTACTTTGCCATTTGTTTCGGTGATGCTTCGGTCAACAATTAAAATGTCCCCGCTAAAAATTCCGGCACCTGTCATCGCATCGCTGTTCATTCTAAAAAAGAACGTTGCAGGTTTGTTTTGTATCAGTTGTTCGTTCAAATCAATTCCCCTTTCAGAGTAATCATCAGCAGCAGCGCCAAAGCCGCTTGCATTGGCAGAATGAACATGGTGCTGCTTAAAATCTTTTGTGCCTTTGTAAACTGCAGTGTAGCCGTTTCCTTTATCCATATTAAAAAATTAATTTACTAATTTATTTAGTAAAATTATACTAACTTTATTGTCACAAAAAATTTAAAAAAATGGAACAGATGACAAAGCACCTGCAACAGACACAGCCCGGACTGTACGAATATTTACTGGTAGCTCACCCTGATGCTTCTGTAAATGAGAAGGTAACGGCCGAAAAAGAACTCTTTACTGCTGAATACCAGCAGAAAATAGCTTCCAAAACAAAACCTCACATTACGATCGCCAATTTTATGGCACGTGAAGCCATGGAAGAAACCATTCTTCGTTACATGCAGCGCATTTGCAGCCAGCAGCAAAGTTTCGAAGTTGCTCTTAATAATTACAGTGGATTTCCGCCCCATACCATTTACCTGCGTGTGCAAAATCCGCAACCTTTCCGGCAATTTGCTACGGAGCTTAAAGTGGTAAGCAATTATGTAAGTTCATGTTCGTGCCCGCCTGTTAAGCTAATCAAAAATCCTCATTTAAGTATTGCACGGCGACTTCCTGAAACCGTCTATTCAAAAGCAATTATGAATTACTCGCAAAAGACCTTTCATGAAACATTTATGGTAAATGAATTTATTCTCTTAAGAAGAAGCAACCAGTACGACACCTGTAAAACAGTTCATGTATTTCGGCTTCAACCGGCGCAAGACAGCTTTGGAGGAAACCTTTTATTTAATTAAGCAAAAAAAATAGCAAGATGAACAATAACCTTTTATCGCTTCCTGGATACCGTATGTGCGAGTACCTGCTGGTGCTGCATCCGCACGAAGAACTATGGAACAAAATCATGAATACCAAGAAAGAATTTGCTAAAAAGTTTGAAGCGCCTTCGGCAGAATGGGGCAAGCCTCATATTACGCTTGTCAAATTCAGCCAGTTGCAAATGATGGAAGAGCGCATTGTAAACCGCTTTAAAATGATTGCGATGGCTATGCCTGCTTTTAAAGTTGAACTGAAAGATTTCGGCAGTTTTCCATCGCATACCATTTACATAAATGTGGATACAAAAGTGGCGATACAAGCGCTGGTTAAGAGCTTAAAGCCTGCACAAAGCTTGCTAAAAACTCAGGAGCAAAAGCCACATTTCATAGAAGAATCGTACATAGCCGTTGCCCGTAAATTGCTTCCGTGGCAATACGAAAAGGGCTGGCTCGAATACAGCCACAAAAATTTCACGGGAAGATTTATTGCCAAAAATATGTTACTGCTTAAAAAGCCCGAAGGAATGAAAGCATACAAGCCGGTCCAAAGCTTTGAGTTTATGAACATGCCGGTGGTAACAACGCAGGGAGCCTTGTTCTAAACCAGGATTGCCTGAACCATATATTAATGGATTTATGTGATAGAAAGCAATGAGGAAGAATTATGGAGCCGGCATTTGTGGTACTATGATGCAGCCGTTGCGTCGCACACTTGTACAGATGATAATAATTGTGCCTCCAATACTGCATTCTACTACTGCAACTGTTAATAAAATTTAATAACTTTTTTAAAAGCCCCTTTAGGGGTTTGGGGTATGGAAGAAAATAATCAGGAGCAGGTTAACCAATATAAAAAAGGACGTGGAGCACAATTTAATCCGCGAAATAAATTCCTTAAAAATACACAGGTAAAAGAGCACATAGAAGGTATTGACGACTGGACAGAAAAGAACGAAGCCACACAATACCTTGAAGACAATGCAAAAGGTATTGTAAACAAAATAGAAAGCCCCGATTTAAGTCTCATGTACAGCATGAACCCTTACCAGGGCTGCGAGCATGGCTGCATTTATTGTTATGCCCGCAACTCATTCGAATACTGGGGCTACTCCGCCGGTCTTGACTTTGAACGAAAAATAATCGTAAAGAAAAATGCCGCTGACCTGCTTCGTACATTTTTGATGCATCCTAAATGGGAGTGTGTACCTATCAGCCTTAGCGGCAATACCGACTGCTACCAGCCGGCAGAACAAAAGTTTAGGCTTACAAGGGGTTTGCTTGAAGTATGCAACGAGTTTAACCAACCTGTAGCAATGATTACAAAAAATGCCGGTATGCTGAGAGACAAAGACCTGTTGCAGGAAATGGGCAAAAAGAACCTGGTTTCCATCCTTGTATCTATTACCTCTTTTAATGAAGACCTGCGGCGTGTGATGGAGCCAAGAACAACAACCGGCAAACAACGTTTACGCCTTATTGACGAAATGAGTAAAGCCGGTGTAAGAATGGGTGTAATGCTTGGCCCCATGATACCAGGATTGAATGAACATGAAATGCATAACATTATCAAAGCGGCAAGCGAGGCGGGCGCTACGTTTTCGGCTTACACTTTCATCAGGTTAAACGGCGCTATTAAACTCATCTTTCATGACTGGCTGTATAAAAACTTTCCCGACAGAGCCGATAAAGTATGGCATTTAATAGAAGGAAGCCATGACGGAAAAGTAAACGACAGCCGCTGGGGAGTACGAATGCGTGGCGAAGGCAACGTAGCCGAAATGGTAGCGCAACAATACCGCAAGTACACAACAAAGTATGGATTGAATCATGAAAGGCTGGGATTGGATTGCTCAAAATTTAAAAGGCCGGGGGAACAGGGGAGGTTGTTTTGAGAATCTTGTATTAAATTTAATAAAATAAACACATGAATCAGTTTGGGGGGAATTGGACAGAGCAAAAGATGGAAATGGTTGTTGATTATGCCAAAGCATACCTAACTATCATGAATAAATACCCCCAATTTAAAACACTTTACTTCGACGGATTTGCAGGTTCGGGAGAAATTTTTAAAGAAAATGAAACTGATATAGAAATTATAAAAGGAACTGCAATTAGGGTATTGGAAATAGTTTCACCAAAAAAATTTGATAGATACTATTTTGTCGAAAAAGATGAGAATAATAAAGATGAACTTAAGAGAACTATAAAAGAAAAGTTTGCAGACAGAGTATGCAATGTTGTAAACGAGGACTGCAATACAAAACTTTTTACCATGGCGGAATTCTTAAATAAGAATAAAAACTACAGAGTTTTAGCTTTCATTGACCCTTATGGAATGGCCGTTAATTGGTCTTCAATTCAAGCTTTGAAAGGGTTAGGAGTGGATCTATGGATTTTAGTCCCTACAGGCATGGGTGTAAATCGTTTACTTAAAAAGGATTTTAATATTTCCGAAGCTTGGTTACTAAAGCTCGAAAAGTTCATAGGTTTATCAAGGGAAGAAATTATTGACTTTTTCTATAAACAAAAATCTATTAATACATTATTTGGTGCTGAAACAATGATAGAAAAAGAAAAGGACGCAATTGAAAAGGCAGGAGAACTTTATCGGAAAAGATTAAATGAAGTATTTAAGTTTGTTTCAGGATCGTTTAGAATGAAAAATTCGACAGGAACGATTATGTATCACTTTATGATGGCTTCTAATAATCCTGCAGCTTTAAAGATTGCCAATGATATAATTAAACCGAAGTATAAATAACAAATGTCTCAATCAACCATCGAATGGACTCAAATGACATGGAACCCTACAACTGGCTGCAACAAAATTTCGGCGGGTTGTAAGTATTGCTATGCTGAAGTAATGACCAGGCGTTTGCTTGCAATGGGGATTGAAAAATACAAAAATGGGTTTGAAGTTGCAGTGCATGAAGATGCATTACACATTCCATACACCTGGAAGAAGCCTAAGATTGTGTTTGTAAATTCAATGAGTGATTTGTTTCATCCTGAAGTTCCCTTTTCATTTATTGCTAAAGTTTTTGAGGTAATGAATAATACGCCTCAGCATACATACCAGGTATTAACAAAAAGGGCAGACAGGTTATATGAACTGCATTATCGCCTTAACTGGACAAAGAATATCTGGATGGGAACCTCTGTTGAAAACGAAAAGGTGGTTGATAGAATTGATTTTTTAAGAGAAACAAATGCCATTGTTAAGTTTCTTTCATGCGAGCCTTTAATAGGTCCTTTACAAAACATGAACCTTTCGAATATTGACTGGGTAATTGTGGGTGGTGAAAGCGGCAGGAAGGCGAGACCAATTAAAGAAAGCTGGGTTTGGGATATTTACCAACAATGCAGAGATGCGGATGCAGCCTTCTTCTTCAAGCAATGGGGTGGGGTTAATAAAAAGAAGTCAGGCCGTTTGCTTGGAGGAAGAACTTATGATGAAATGCCTTTGATTAATCAGTAAGATTTCTACATTTTCATCGAAAAAGCTGAATAGAAAAACTATCAGCATAAGTGTGCGACGCAACGGTTGCCCCATAGTAGCAATTCTACCGGCTCAAAAAAACCTGCTAACTTTTTTACCGCCAATGCCTAATGCTAATAAGGTTTGTTTTAATTTCCTATCACCTGAAATGGTTGCCTTCACTTCATACTAAGTGAGCATTGCATGCAGGTAAAAAACACTTATTCTATTTTAGCCCGGTTTTTAATGGTATCTATTCGTAGCTGATGGGTATTAAATACCTGTGAATTGGGCTCAACACTTTTGGTAAGAAAAACACTGCCGCCAATAATACTGTTTTTGCCAATCACAGTTTTACCACCAAGAATAGTTGTTCTTGCATAAATGATTACATTGTCTTCAACGGTAGGATGCCGTTTTACTTCGGCAAGCTCTTTGGCTACCTGCAAAGCCCCCAGTGTGACACCCTGGTAAACCGATACATTGTTTCCGATAACTGCTGTGCCGCCAATTACAATTCCTGTGCTGTGGTCAATCATAAAAGGGACGCCAATTACTGCTGAAGGATTTATATCGGTACCGGTATTTCGATGGGCAAACTCGCTAAGTATTCGCGGCAGAACGGGTATATTTAATTTAACCAGTTCGTGCGCAATGCGATATACTGTAATAGCGTAAAAGCCTGGATAAGAAATAATGACTTCGTTGACACTGGAAGCAGCAGGGTCAAATTCGTAAATCTTGACGGCATCAAGACGCAGGTTGTTGTAAATGATTTCAAGCTGTTCGTAAAAAGAATTTACGAGGCTTTCAATCTTCTGCGGGCCCATGTCGAGATAGCTAAGTAATATATTTTCAAGGTCAATCTGGTTTTTCTTCAGGATGCTGTTATATGATGTTTGCTTTGGCAGGTGGTTACCCGGAAAAAGGAATTGCACCAAATCATTCAGCCAGTTAATAGCATCTTGCGCCGAAGGTGTAGCTTCCCATTCGGCAAGGTGTGTCTTTTGAAGAAGATCAATAAAATGTTGACGGTTCACAGCTATAAATTTTATGAGCTAACTTTTAATAATTCTGCTATGCAGGAAGATAGCTGAGACTCTGGCGTTGTCATCACCTAACCTGTAGCTTACCAGCATAGCAGAATAAAGCGTTTACTACTTGTTGCCCTTTAATTGATGTAAAACCGAAACGAGTTTATCGACATCTGCCGTGGTATTATAAAAAGCGAGTGAAGGTCTTACCGTGCTTTCGAGTCCGAACCTGCGAAGAATGGGCTGTGCACAGTGATTGCCTGTTCTTACTGCAATTCCCTCTTCATTCAGCGCTTTACCTACTTCGGCATTTTGAAAGCCTTCCAGCGTAAACGACAACACGCTTGCTTTGTCGGGAGCCGTTCCTATCAATCGTAAGCCCGGTACATCTTTCATTAGTTTTGTTGCATATTCCAGCAGGTAATGCTCGTATTTGTTAATGTTATCAATGCCTAACCTGTTTACATAATCCAACGCAGCGCTCAACCCAACTGCATCGGCTATGTTACCGGTGCCGGCTTCAAATCGTGTTGGCGCATTGTGAAACTGTGTATGCTCAAAGGTTACATCCTTA
>CAXUMK010000007.1:21573-22550 GCA_964251885.1 uncultured Segetibacter sp.
GCCGATGCCGGTTGGTCCGAATACTTTGTGCCCCGAGAAAACAAAGAAATCAGGATTGAGGTATTGAAGATCTACCCTTAAATGCGACACAGATTGTGCCCCATCGAGCAAAACTTTTGCACCTGCGCCATGCGCAAGATCAATTATTTGTTTTGCCGGCGTGACCGTTCCCAATGCATTTGAAACCTGTGTAAAAGAAACTATTTTGGTTTTGCTGTTCAGCAGTTTGCTGTATTCGCTCAATATTATCTGTCCGTCATCATCAACAGGAATTACCCTTATTTTAATGCCATTCTTTTGTGCAAGCTGTTGCCAGGGAACGATGTTAGCGTGGTGCTCAAGATGGCTAAGTATTACCTCATCGCCGGGCTTAAGAAATTGTTCTCCATAACTCTTGGCCACCAGGTTGATCGCTTCGGTGGTGCCTCTTACAAAAACGATCTCATTGGGTGAAGCTGCATTTATAAAACTTCTTACTTTTTCTCTTGCTTCCTCGTAGGCGTCTGTTGCCCTTGCAGCAATTTCATGTGCAGCACGATGAATATTAGAGTTTTCGTTTTCATAAAAATAGGTGAGGCGGTCAATCACCTGCTTTGGTTTTTGTGTGGTGGCTGCGTTATCGAGCCATATCAAAGGTTTGCCGTTAACATACTTTAATAAAATAGGAAAATCATTTTTTACCCGGTATGCATCAAAATGGGGCTTTACTATTCCTTCGGTATTTCCGGTTCTAACTTTTGCGCCTTCAGCAGCCTTTAAACTTTTTACATAATTACTCTCCTGCAAAAAGTAGTAAGAAGGCTCACCGTGAGGGGCATACAGCAATTGATCCGCTTGTTTATAATTGCCCGATGATGGAAGGGCGCTGCCGCCGGGATAACTCGTCATATTATCTGCATTTACAAAATGCGGATCGGGCAAAGAAGTGCGGGGGTTCTTTAAATCTACATCGTTGCCCTGGTTAACTGCAGATGGCG
>CAXUMK010000007.1:22560-44576 GCA_964251885.1 uncultured Segetibacter sp.
GCCCTGGTGTGCCGCCGAAGGAGATATTCCGCTTCCGGCAACCGACGGTCTCAATTCAGTTGAACGGGCTAAAACAGGATGAGGAGGAGCATCCTGCTCACGATGCCTTAAATCAATTGCCGAAACCGGATGGGCAACGGCAGGAGAAACACCAACACCGTTAAATGATGACACTGGTACTTCTTTCGGGTAAGAAATCTGCGAATAGACAGGTTGAATTTGTGTCTCGCCATTATGTTTACTTAATAATGGGTCAAAGCGGTTGGGTACAGATATATCCTCTTTGCCCATCGGCGGATTAACGGGAAGGTCTTTGAAAAGCCGGTTTGCCAGTTCTTCAAGAAGACCGCTATCCTCAAAATCGGGAAGGTTAATCTTTGTACTCATGATATTTACCAATTTCAACGTTATCTAATACTGCAACAGCATCTTCAACCAATACAGCTAATGAGCAATAAAGCGAGATTAAGTAGGAAGAGACGGCCTTGTCATTTATGCCCATAAACCGCACCGATAAACCCGGACTTTGTTCGCCAGGTAATCCCGGTTGAAACAGACCTACCACACCCTGCCTGCTTTCGCCTGTGCGTAACAGTATTATTTTCGTTTTACCATCTACAATAGGAACTTTATCAGAAGGTATTATCGGTAGTCCCCTCCAGGTATAAAACTGTGAGCCGAATAATGAAATGGTTGGTTGAGTAACTCCCCGGCGAGTACACTCTCTGGTAAATGCTGCGATACCCAGCGGGTGCGCTAAAAAGAAGCCCGGCTCCTTCCATACCTTCACCAATAAATCATCCATGTCATCGGGGGTCGGCGGACCAGTTCTTGTAAGTATCCGTTGCAATGGGTCTACACTGTTTAAAATGCCGTATTCTTTGTTATTGATCAACTCGCTTTCCTGCCGTTCTTTAATGGTTTCAATTGTTAAGCGCAACTGTTCGCTTATTTGGTTATATGGCCGGCTGTACAAATCAGAAACCCTTGTATTTACTTCTACAATAGTTTGAACTGCTGACAAATTATACTCACGCGGATTTTCTACATAATCAACAAAAGTGGTAGGCAACCTGTGCTCTTCACGGTTAGTACAATCCACTTCAATAGCATAAGCGTCTTTTACTTTGTTTAACCGGTAAACGCCCGATTCCACAGGAACCCAGCTTAAAAGTTTGGTAAGCCATCGTGGTGAAATGGTTACCATTTGCGGTACTGTTCGTGTAGCAATCGCGAGCTGCCGTGCTGCTACATCACCTAATGAAGTTTGGTTAATCTGTGCCATAATTATTAGTGTTTATTAAAATTTAAAAAATTGTCTATTACAATTTGTATCCATCAGGAGACCCTGCAATAGCTGCATTCCTAAAAGGGTGCAGTAATTAAAAAAAGCATTATTTATTTTTTTGGAACAGGCTTTATATTTTCAATTTAAGCATCGTTGTGTCACTCCCTTGTACTGTTACTTCTCTATTCTACTTATCTTAAAATCATTAACTGCTTAACCACATCAATTTAATTTTAATCCCCCCATACCATATATTACAGCTTACAACTATCAGCAACACCTAAAATAAGGTTTGGACTCTCTTAAAACGTTGTATAAAATCGAACACATAACAACCCGCACAAAAACCTGCAAAAGATTCTAATGCAGCAAAGCAAATTAAAACGCCGGTTAAAATGAAGGTATTAAAACCTGCAACATGCACAACGAAAATGGCAAGAGAAAAACCAAGCCCGATACGGGCTGCAAAACGTTTTGGCGGTAAAAACACAGGCTTTACCGGCAGTTTTAAACCGGTAACCAGCCAACCCGCAATGATACCCAACAGGCTAAACTTTACCAAATTAAACGACCGCAAACCAAAGTCAATAATTAAAAGCAGGGGCAGAAATAACAATAAAGAATAAGCATATATGCAACAAAGCAGGAACACAAAAAAAGCTATCAACCTTACCTTACTTTCATTGGTGACCAACTGCGGATGTTTAGTTATTGTCTTCATACTTCGCCCATACTTAATTAGTAAGGCGGTAAAAGTAATAGGGTTTGTTTAATCTACCAAATTAGTGGACTATCCTTTAATGCCAATAGAATAAATTGAGTTTGACAGGAAAGTTCCTCTTTCTTTATTTCGTCTTTTGTCGAAGAAAATTGAAATTAAATCCATAAAGCACCTATTTCTTGAACAGTACTCCCAGATACCCGGCTAACTTACTGCCACTGTCTCATAATTACTCGTGCTTTGTTGCGAATTTAAAATCTGTACGTAGTCTACACTTGTTTTCAACAGTTCTTCATGTTTTCCTGAGGCAACTATTTCTCCCTGTGTCAGCAGGATGATCTGGTCGTATTGTTCTATAGCGGATATCTTTTGTGTGACGGATATAAGTGTAAGCCCGGAATAATTTTTCTGAACATTGTCTAATATTTTCGTTTCAGTGTTTTGGTCTACTCTTGCTGTAAAATCATCGAGCAGCAGTATTTTGGGATGTACGGCAAGCGCTCTTGCAAGCATGATACGTTGCTTCTGACCTCCCGATAAACTTGCACCTCTTTCTGAAACTATCGTGTTTAATCCTTCGGGCAGGCTTTCAATAAAATCTTTTAATTCGGCAGTTTCAATCGCTTTTTCGAGCGATGCATCTGTTACTGTATCGCTAAAGGCAATGTTTTCCCTGATGCTCATGTTAAAGACAATACTGTCCTGGAAAACAAATCCTACCTGGCTGTAAAAACTTTCTTTATTGTATTCCTCAATACGATGGCTGTCAAATTCAATAACGCCGCTTGTCGGCTTTACAAGGCCTGTAAGTAAATACAACAATTGCGTTTTGCCGGCAGCAGTTGGCCCGATAACAGCTATTCGTGAACCTGCTTTTACTGCCAGGTTGATATTTTTTAAAGCCGGCTTTTGACCAAACAGCAATGTAACCTCCTTTAATTCTATATCGCCTTTTAGGCTTTCAGTAATGATGCCTTCAGAAACAGGGTCAGGTGAATTTAACACAATGCTTATGCGCTGGTAAGAAGCAGTGGCCTGTGCAATCACGTTGCTCATAAAGCCAATAACGAGGATAGGGAAAATGAGCATGGCAAGGTAGCTGTTGAACGCCGCAAAATTACCAAGAGACATACTGCCTGTAATTACATAATGGCCACCCAGAAGTAAGATTGTTAATCCCGCCATGTTTGCGGTAAACACAATAACCGGTATCAGCCCTGCAAAAAGACGCAGGATAGAAAGACCGAGCGTTTTTGCCTGGTTATTAGCCTGGATAAATTTATCATATTCCAGTTGCTGCGAATTAACGACCCTGATAAGCGCAGCGCCTAAAATACTTTCACTGATTACTTTGTTTAGCCTGTCTATCACTTCACGGGATTTTATAAAAAGCGCCCTTACTTTTTTTAGTACAACAAAGAAGGTGATACCAATAATGGGTATGATGGCCATAACGCAAAGAGCCAACTTCCAGTTGATAGTTAGAAGCAAAATACTGGCGCCTATAATAATGAATAGTGAAGATGCGATAGAGACAACTGCCTGCGAAACAAAGAGCTTGATAGAGTCTACATCTGCCGTCAGGTTGGTAAGCAGCTTGGAAGGATTGGCCTGTTCCAGTGCGGCGTAGCTGAGGTGAGAAATTTTTTCAGAAAGCCTTGTCCTGATATCTCTTGCTACCCGTTCTGAAGTATAGGTTTGAATGATGGTTTGCAGGTAAGTAAAAACAAATACAAGTATGGTCGCCATCAAAAATTGCCTGATGATAAGACGAAAGCTGAAACGGTAATTTGTAAATGAATCAATACCATTGGCAATGATCCTGGGCAATAACAAGTTAAGGCCATTGCCCAAAAGCGCGAACAAAATTAAAAGCGCGATCAAACCTTTATAAGGCTTTAGCAGCGTAATGATACCCGGAGGTTTCTTACCCGGGGTTGCAGGTGGTTTTGCAGAAGAAGGCATAAATGTTTACGAAGATATTTGTTTTCTACCTGTAATTAAGCCGCAATATGTGGGTCCATTCCAAATTATCGGTTCTTTCAAAATTAGTAATCGTCATTGCGGGGAGGAACGACGAAGCAATCTCATTCTAAATCAAGCTTTAAAGCAGTAGGATCGCTTCATTCCTTGCGATGACGAACGATAGAAATTACAAAAGGACAATAATTTTAAAGCGACAATTTGGATGCACCACAATATGTAAGATAGAGGTTGGGTTAGAAAAGTTTGCCTCTGAAGTGAGTAGAATTTTTTTGAGCCGGGCTTAATTACTGCTATGAGTCATCCTTGCGTCGCACACTTCTGCTTTTTATTCTTTATTCGGCAAGCCAGAGAGCTACTTGTATCCCTCGACAGGCGTAAGTTCTATCGTTCGTCTTACAATTGAGCCATTGAGTCATTGAGAGCGTTACTTTCGCTTTGCAGAGGCGGCAGGCATTTTCAATAACCGTTTAACTCTTACGGCCAACTCGGTCGGATTGAAAGGTTTGGTTATAAAATCATCTGCTCCCAATTGAAAAGCTTCCATAACAGTATCTTCCTGGTCTAACCCTGACAATACAATAATGGGTATTTTTTTTGTTTGATTTGATCTTACAATACTTATCAATTCAAGCCCTGAAGTATAAGGCATTAAAATATCGGTGATAATGAGGTCGGGTATAAATGACTCCAAGGTCTTTAATGCTTCCCGTCCGTCGTGTGCTGTAGCAACTTCAAATCCTTCATTTTTCAGTTTAGCCTCTATCGCCATCAGCATCAGCGGTTCGTCTTCTGCAACTAAGATATTCATAAGCATTGTATTATACGAAATAAAAAGGGTAAGACTTTCACACGCAAAGTACTAAGAATAAAGCCGACACCGAAACTATAAGTTTGATGTTTGATAGGTGCAACCCAAATTATCGCTTAATTGTCCGTCATTGCAAGTAACGAAGCAATCCCGTTTGTGTTTGAACGGGCTTACTATTGTCGGGGATTGCTTCGTCGTTCAGGGATTGCTCGTGCAGCTTCGCAAAGAAGACTCATCACCTGTTTAAAGGCATTCTGCTGCAAACTTTTTTGAAAGAACCTGTTCTGCAAGTATGTATGCATCTTTTGCTTTTTTCAACAGCGCAGGTATTGCAGGCAGGTCTGTTCCTTTTTTAGCGTTTACCTCTATTGCTAAAACTGCATCGAACATTTCATTTATCTTAATTACCGAAAGTGAAGATTTGGCGTAATGCGCAGCACGGTGCACGCCCTCGTAGTCCTCCTCTGCTATTCTCTGCTCAATTTTAAGGAGCGTGTTGGGCATATTTTCAAGAAAGGTTTGCACCATTGTATGTATGTAACTTTCATCATCACCCGATATGTCGTACAACATGCTTACATCTACTGCAATGTTTTTATTTACAAGAATGTAAGGATTGTTGCTTATTTCTGACGGCAGCGATAAAACTTTTTGAATAACATTGCTAAACTCATCTATGCTAAAGGGTTTGGAAACATAACCGTTCATACCGCATTCGATGCACTTTTCATCCTCACCATTCAATGCAAATGCGGTCATAGCAATGATAGGAACATTGCTGTGAAGCTGGTTTCTTATGTATGCTGTCGCTTCGTATCCATCCATCAGCGGCATTTGAATATCCATTAATATTAAATCGTACCGGTTGTTTTTAAATTTTTCAATTGCCTCCACACCATCTCCCGCAATGTCTGCTTTCGCTCCCAGTTTTAATAATGTATGCTTTACCACCATTTGATTAATCGCGTTGTCTTCTGCTACCAGTATATTCTTATTCAACAAAATGCCATTACTCATAATTGATCCGTTTGCTTAATTATAAATCTCAGTACTTGTCTAACTATCCATAACGACAAATATCTGTAATAATTTTACTGTTCGGTCTTTTTTTATCCCGCTTACACTTTTTCCTGGAAGACGGTAAAATCTATTTCAAATCTGCTTTTTACTTTATACTAACCCTGACAGCTATTTCTTTTGACTTTATTTTAACCAATTGAATCTTTTCAATTCAGTTATTTTTGCCGCACTTTAACAACTGCAATGCATACTGTATGCTTTAAAACTTTATTAACCGAAATCTCTTATGAAGCAATTTTTCTTCACTGCAATTTTTATTATCTGCCTGCAGTCTGTTTATTCTCAAACTATACCTACTACCCCGGTAAATGACAGCTCGCGTCTTTCACCTGTTCAGTCAGCGCAGCAACAGGCTGTGCCTGCAAAAAAAGAGTGGAAGAAGATTGACCTGAGCAATCGTTCTAACGATCACTTTATGATACAATATGGTTTAGACGGCTGGACAGGCACAACCGACACAACCAGACCAAGTGGCTTTTCCCGTTTTTTCAACGTTTATGTAATGTTTGATAAACCTTTTAAAACAAATCCGAAACTGAGTGTGGGTTTAGGTGCGGGCATAGGAAGCAGCAATATTTTTTTCAGCAAAAAATTCGTTGATATTAAGTCTTTAACAACCACTTTGCCTTTTATAGATGAATCAGGGGCAAACCATTTCAAAAAATTTAAGCTAACCACTATTTTCCTTGAAGCGCCTGTAGAACTGCGGTATTCTTCTGATCCTGAGAACGTAAATAAATCTGTAAAAGTAGCGCTTGGTGTAAAAGTTGGAACCTTGCTGAATGCCCATACAAAAGGCAAAACATTGCAGGATAAAGATGGCAATACGCTGAACACATACATTTCTAAGGAAAGCGATAAAAGATTTATTAACTCTACCAGGTTGGCTGCCACTGCAAGAATTGGTTATGGCATATTCAGTATTTACGGAGCTTTCCAGATAACCTCATTTTTAAAAACGGGTGCAGGTCCATCTGAGATACATCCTTTTTCAATAGGAATTGGAATAAGTGGACTTTAATCTACAATATTTCATTCAGGCAGCCACCGCTATTGCAGCCGGTGGCTTTTTTTTACCTCAAACCACAAAGGCTCACCATATAGAGAATGAGTTGTCTTTTTTTAGCGAAACAAACATTACTTAAACAACCTAAATTTGATGACCATTACCTAATGCCTCAAATTAAAAATGTTGTACAGATAATGCAGGGGGTGCTGCTATGAAAAGATGCAGTAGAAGGGAGTGACACAACCGGAGCAGAAGAAAGAACAAATGTTTGTCCCCTAAAAAAACCTTAAGTTAATTGACATGAACCATTACCTATAAAACGAACAGCAATTGATTGATAAACAAGAAAAAATAACGGCGCAGCAAAAAGCGATTCTCGTGGGGGTGGTAACGAAAGACCAAACCGAAGCTGAGGTAAAAGAATACCTGAACGAACTGGCATTTCTCGCTGAAACTGCAGGTGCAGTAGCTGTAAAAACATTTTACCAGAAGCTTGCCCATCCTGATAGTAAAACATTTATTGGGAAGGGAAAGCTTGAAGAAATAAAAGATTATGTGTGGGAAAAAGAGATACAGCTTGCCATTTTTGATGATGAGCTTACCGGCTCGCAAATCTCCAATATTCAAAAAGAGATTGAAATAAGAGTAATAGACAGAAGCGACCTTATTCTCGACATTTTTGCCAGCCGTGCCCGTACTGCACAGGCAAAAGTACAGGTAGAACTGGCGCAGTACCAGTATATTCTTCCGCGCCTGAGAGGCATGTGGAGCCACCTGGAAAGACAGGGCGGCGGCATCGGCTCAAGAGGTCCCGGTGAAACGGAGATAGAAACTGACCGCCGTATTGTAAAAGATAAAATAAGCCTGCTTCGCAAAAGGCTGGGCGAAATAGATAAGCAAGCATTTACCCAGCGTAAAGATCGCGGAGAATTTATTCGTGTTGCGCTGGTCGGTTATACCAACGTGGGCAAAAGCACCATTATGAACCTGTTGAGCAAGAGTGAGGTCTTTGCAGAAAATAAACTTTTTGCCACACTCGACACTACCACACGAAAGGTGGTCTTTGAAAGTACCCCATTTCTTTTAAGCGATACAGTTGGGTTTATCAGGAAACTTCCCCATCACCTGGTGGAAAGTTTTAAGAGCACTTTGGATGAAGTACGCGAGGCGGACATTTTACTGCACGTAGTTGATATTTCGCATGCCCAGTACGAAGACCAGATAGGTGTGGTAAATAAAACCTTACAGGATTTAAAAGCCTTTGAAAAGCCCATACTTACGATATTCAACAAGATGGATCTGTACGAAAAAAATACTTTCGACGAGTGGCTCGAAGATGATGTAAAGCAGGAAATTCTGCATGATCTAAAGCAAAGATGGCAACACCTCACCCATGGTAACTGTGTGTTTGTTTCTGCTCTCGAACGAAAAAACATTGATGAACTAAGGCAGCATATTTTGAATAAGGTAAGGGAACTGTACCATGTTCGTTTTCCGTACAAATCCGAGTATTTCTATTAAAGATGTCTCACAGAAATATAAAATGGCACAAGCTGGCTGACAGCAGAAATGAGCTACACTGGCAGGATAACAACCTGTTAATTGCTGAAGTGGGAGGCAAAACAATTACCCTGGCAAAATTCGGGAACGACCTATTTGCCTGCGCTCACAAATGTCCTCATGCCGGCGGCATTCTCGCCGATGGTTTTATTGATGCCACCGGCAATATCGTTTGCCCTCTGCACCGTTATAAATTCAATCTCATAAACGGAAGAAACGTAAGTGGCGAAGGCTACTACTTAAAAGTGTACGCAATAGAAGAAAGAGAAGCAGGCGTATTTGTCGGTTTTGAAGAAAGTGGATGGCTGGGGTTGTTTAAGTAGAAGATTGAACAAATAGTACAAGCCCGCGCCGCAACGAAGAAAAATAGTAGTAATAAAGCACGGCTCATAAATGTATTGCGCATAGTTATACGGCTTCAGGTATGAACAAACTTTATCAAAATTAAATGGAAAAAATTAAACAGTTATTTTACATAACTCATATAGATAATGTTGCTTCAATCCTTAAAAATGGAATCATGTCTCATAAAATGATTGAAGACAATAAAATTGCATTCACAAAAATTTATGATTCTGGAATAGTTTCTTCCCGGAAATTAAGAAAAACTCCGGATAACAAAAGTTTATGGGATTATGCAAATGTTTATCTACAAGCAAGGAACCCAATGTTGTATCGCGTATTATGTGAAAAAGATGCATCGGAAATTGCTGTAATAGGAATTGATCGTTCAGTAATGCAAACACCAGGTTCTTTTTTTTCTGCCGGAAACGCAGCGAGTTATTCATCAGATATAGTTCCAATAAAGGATTCGGGAAATGCTTTCAAAGAAGTAAAAAGTTCTCTCGACAGCGACTGGTGGAATGATGTTGACGGAAGTAAAAGAAAAATTATGGCAGAATGTTTAATTCCAAATCAAATATCCTCAGATTATTTAAGGACTATCTATGTTTCAAATGATAGGAATGCAGAAAAGGTAAAACAAATTTCGGCAGGTTATAAAATTCATGTAATTCCAGAGCCGCAATTGTTTTTTGATAGTTCAATCAAAATTAATGTAACACCTAATTTAAAAGTTGTTAAAGGAGATATGTTCTTTTCAAGATTTCAAACCCTTACTGTAAGTGTAAACATTGTAGGAATAATGGGAAAAGGACTTGCATCAAGAGCAAAATATCAATTTCCGGATGTATATGTTTATTATCAGGATGTTTGCAGGGATAAAAAATTGAAAATGGGTAAACCTGTTTTATACAAAAGAGAATCTTCTTTGGATTATCAACTTGTTGATGATCCACAAACATTAAAGAACGGAAATGGTGAAACATGGTTTTTATTGTTTGCAACAAAAAAGCATTGGAGAGAAGACTCTGATTATGCTGCAATTGAGGAAGGAATGAAATGGCTGGGAGAAAATTATAAAAGAGAAGGAATTAAATCACTTGCATTGCCGGCATTAGGCTGCGGTTTAGGAAAATTAAAATGGCAAGATGTAGGGCCAATGCTTTGTAAATATTTAAAAGACTTCGATATTCCGGTTCAACTTTATTTACCGGCTGAAAAAGAAATTGAACCTCAACATTTGACAAAGGCATTTCTATTATCCAAATTATAGTAAAAACAGTAACTCAAACCACAAACAAATCCGCCGCAATTCCATCAGCCAATAATTTTCCTTGCTGCGTTGTTTTTAAATACTCATTTTCCAAAGCAAGATGATGATTTGCAAGATGAGGGCGGGCAGTTTTTAAAAGGCTCTCCTGTTTTTCTCCTCCAAAATTCTCCAGCACTTTTTGCAGGGAAAGGCCTTCCATTGTTCGCAGGCTTGTCATGATGTATTCATTCAATTGTTGGTCTTTTGTCAATTCTTCCACTTCAAACGGAATATTGCCTTGCAAAAGACTTTGAATGTATAAAGCATTATTTGAAATATTCCATTGCCGGCTGTGCCCGTTAAAAGAATGTGCAGAAGGGCCTAAGCCGATATATGGTTTGCCCTGCCAGTAGCTGCTGTTGTGCCTGCTTCTAAAACCGGGTTTTGCAAAATTAGAAATCTCATAGTGTTCATATCCTGCATCCTGCATCCACTGCATCAGCAGTTCAAAGTGCCTTGCCTGCTTATCAGTATCAACATCTGCATATACTTTTTGCTTTATCAGGTTGTCAAGAGCAGTTTTAGGCTCAACAGTCAGCGCATAACACGACAGGTGAGGAATTTGTAAGGCGATCGCAGTATCTACATTCTTCTTCCAGTTCTTATCGGTTAGGGTTGGAGTGCCGTAAATCAAATCAATCGTCAGGTTATGAAAACCGGCTTGTTGTGCAAGCGCTATGCAATCAAAAGCATGTTGTGCAGTATGCGCCCGGTTCATCCACTGCAGGTCTTCTTCAAAAAAAGACTGAACGCCGATACTCAGCCTGTTTATGCCCATTTGTTTCCATTCCAACAGTTTTTCTGATGTAATATCGTCGGGGTTTGCCTCCAGCGTAATTTCAGCATTGGCCTCAATTGAATATGTTTTTGAAAGCAAAGAAAGAATTCGTTCAATATCTGCCGAAGGCAAAATGGAAGGCGTTCCTCCGCCAAAATAGATAGTCGAAACAGGTTCTGAAATATATGGTTTTCGCAACCCAATTTCCTGCAAAAGCGCGGTTACAAAACTTTGCTGCAAACGATTGGAAGTCGAAAAATGGAAGTTGCAGTAGTGGCACGCTTTCCTGCAAAATGGGATATGAATATAAACACCTGCCATGTAAGCCGGAACTTTTGTAAAATTGTTGAAATAAAGATGGCAAAGATAACCAGATACCGGTTGATTGCAGTGACGGGCATGTTAATGTGTATCGCTTTGTATACTTCTTTGTATGCCCAAAATAATTATAAACTCGTCATTCATTCCATAGACAAAGACAGTCTTTTTATAGCTGGAAAATTAGGCGTAAAAACCTCTTTTTTAAACGAACTGGAGTGTAACCGGTATGTCACAAAACTGCCTGCCGATTTACAGGCTAAAGGATATATTTCTGCCTCGGTAGACAGCGTTATTACAACTGGTAATCATACTGTTATTTACCTTTTTGCCGGTGAGCAGTACAAGTCTCTCAACCTGCATGTTCGCAACCAGGATAAGCCATACCTGCAGCAGGTTGGATGGGAAGACAAAACGGTAAAAGGAAGGCAACTCCAGTTTTCAGATTACAAAGTAATAAGCGATAAATTATTAGATTATTTTGAAGACAATGGTTACCCGTTTGCCAAAGTGTTTCTTGATAGTGTATCGATATCCGATCAGCAAATAGACGCTGTGCTCGACATTGAGAAAGGTTTTCCATACCACATAGATAGCGTGAGAATGTACGGACCGGCAAAAATTTCACGAAACTTTATTTACCGTTATTTGAATATTGAAAAAGGCTCCCTTTATAACAGAACAAAGCTCGAGAAGATCAACCCTCGTTTGTTAGAATTACCATACCTGCGGCAAGTGCAGCCCTGGGACTTAACGATGCTTAACACCGGAAGTCTCGTTAACCTTTACCTGCAGCAAAAGAAAAGCAATCAGATTAATGTACTGGCTGGTTTCCTGCCTTCTAACCAGCAATTGGGAGGAAAGCTGCTGTTAACAATAGACGCCAACCTTCAACTTCAAAATGCGTTCGGCGGAGGTGAGACTTTTGGACTGGTGTGGCAGCAAATTCAGCCACAGTCTCCAAAGCTGCACATCAATTACACCCAGCCTTACATGTTCAACTCTCCTTTCGGGATTGACTTTCTGTTCGAATTAAACAAAAGAGATTCAAGCTTTTTGAACATAAACGGGCAATTAGGGCTTTTATATACTTTATCGCCCAATCAAAACGCGAAAGTTATTTTACAAACGCAGCAAACCAATGTGCTGCAGGTAGATACGCTTGCTGTAAAAGCGACTAAACAATTGCCTGACGTGGCCGATGTAAGTTCATTTAACCTGGGAATTGATTACGAAGCTGCCAATACAGATTACCGTTTTAATCCCCGCCGTGGCAGCGAACTAAGTTTTTTTCTTTCAGCAGGAAATAAAACGATCAAAAAGAACAATACGATCATACAGATCAAAGACACCTTTGATTACAACCGGTTATATGATTCGATAAAATTGAAAACATACCAGTTGAGGCTAAATGTAAAAGCTGCACATTATTTTAAAACAGGAAAGCAAAGCGTCTTAAAAACGGCTTTCAACGGAGGTTGGTTTGAGAGTCCGAATTATTTTAGAAACGAATTGTTCCAGATTGGCGGTTACCGGCTTTTAAGAGGTTTTGATGAAGAAAGCATCTATACAAACCGTTATGCGGTAGGCAGTCTCGAATACCGTTATCTTGTCGGGTTGAATTCCAATCTTTTCACTTTCACAGACTTCGGCTGGAGCAGCAACAGCATTATTAAACAATCGAACAGCTACATAGGCGCCGGCATCGGTCTTTCTTTTGAGACCAAAGGCGGCATTTTTAATGTAAGCTATGCAGTCGGCAAACGAAACGATCTGAATTTCGATTTAAAGCAATCCAAAATTCACATTGGTTATGTCAGTATTTTTTAGGGGAGCGGTGAGTCGGGAGTAGGGAGTCAGGAGTAAGGAGTGACTTACTATTCACAACTCACAACTGACAACTCCCGATTCATAAGGATTTTTATGAACCCGGCCGAATAACTACTATGAGTCAACCGTTGCGTCGCACTCGTGTACTTTTTATTCTTTATTCGACAATCCAAAAGTCACTTGCATCCCTTTACCACTATAACTACTCGCAACTGACCACTGACTACTGACTACTGACTACTGACTACTCACTACTCACTACCGACTACTGACTACTGACTACTCACTACTCCCCTCCCAAGTAATATTTTTCCCTGTCCTTTCTCTAAGATATTTTTGCCGCAATTAATACTGCTGATTGAAGAAAGTGCTTTTCATATTATTCCTTCTACCCATTTGCTTTTATTCATTTGCCCAGAGCGATTCTAATAAAGCTTTACCTGCAGATACAGAAGCGGTAATAAAACCGGCAGCCATTCTAAAACCTTTGAAAAAAAGGATACGGACGGATACTTTAAAAAGACGCGCTCTTTTAGACACGCTTCAAGCATCAGACAGTACAGCTAAACATGACTCTTCGGCTATTTCTGTAACTGACATATCCAAACAAATTGGTGCTGATACAGCCAGAATCCTTACAAAAGCGGTTATTGCTAAAAAGCCAATTGATTCTTTTTATTTAAAAATATTAGATAACCCGTTTTTTAGAACAAAGGCAAAACCCATATTTCTGGTTATCAATGAGCGAAAAAGAACCTCTAAAGATGAAATGTTTTACCTGCTTTTAGGCCTGCTGCTTTTTCTGGCATTTATAAAATTGATTTTCAGCAGATATTTCAGCAATATTTTCAGGTTATTTTTTCAACCCTCCTTTCGCCAAAAGCAGACACGTGAGCAACTGCAGCAAAACAACCTTCCCTCGCTGCTGCTCAACCTTTTCTTTATATTTTCATGCGGAGCTTATGTTTCTTTTCTTCTTACCTATTATCATGTAACACATCTTGGTTTCTGGCTGCTTTTGTTATACAGTTCCTTATCACTGCTTATATTGTATGCAGGTAAATATCTTTTTTTAACTTTCGCAGGCTGGGTTTTTAATGTAAATGAAGCTGCCAACGCTTATATATTTGCCGTTTACCTGGTTAACAAAATACTGGGGGTTATTCTTATTCCTTTCACGCTTATTATCGCTTTTTCTTCATCCGGTATTATTAACATTTCTATTACTATATCCATTCTACTCATATTATTATTATTCTTTTATCGTTATTTCGTTTCTTATAGTCCTGTGCGCAAAGAAGTTAGAGTAAGCCTGCTGCATTTTTTCTTTTACGTGTTTGCGTTTGAAATAATGCCCCTTTTACTCATTTACAAGACGTTGACGCTTTATTTGGATAAGAGTCTTTAGTTTTGCACAAAATATAGCAGTTAAAGCATGTTTAAAAACGGGGCTTCAGCAGAGAATACCGCCAATACTATCAGAAAGATACTGATAACTCAACCAAAGCCTGAGAACGATAAGTCGCCTTATTTTGAGCTTGCAAGAAAACACGATATTGTCCTTGTTTTTCATCCCTTCATCAAATTAGAAGGGATACCGGCAAGAGACTTTCGCAGGCAAAAGATTGACATCAGCTATTACTCCGCTGTTATTTTTACCAGCCGCAACGCTATTGACCATTTCTTCAGGATTTGTGATGAAATGAAAATTACGATAGGGCAGGATACCAAATATTTCTGCATTACAGAGGCGGTCGCTTTATATCTTCAAAAGTTTATCCTTTACCGCAAACGAAAGGTTTTTTATGGTGCAGACGGTACCAATAAAAGCATGTTTGATGTAATAAACAAGCATAAAGAAAACGAAAAGTTTCTGTACGTATGCAGCGAAAATCAGCAGGATAATGAGATTGTAAACTGGCTGAAAAACAATAAATGTGAATTTGCCCTCGCTTTTATGTATCGCACGGTAAGCAACGAAATAAACCAGGTAATGGATGCCGAATTTGATGTGATTTGCTTTTTCACTCCCAGCGGCGTAAAAAGTCTCTTTGATAATATTCCGGGATTTGTACAAAAAGAAACAATGATCGGGGCTTTTGGAAATAATACATCCAAAGCAGTGGAAGAAGCCGGTTTGAGTTTAGAAATCAAAGCTCCCTTGCCCCAAGCGCCAAGCATGGTGGCAGCTCTTGAACAGTACTTGAATGCTGCAAGAAAAAAGTAGTTTCATAATTCCCTTCCCAAATTTCAGCAGACCACTATACGTTAATGCTTTTTTTTTCTTTAACAGATATTATTACAATGCAGTTCTCTCCTTTTTTGACTTACTTTCTTAAAATAGAAGTCAAATCCTTTTAATTTTGACTTCTATTCCTACAACATAAGTCAAAATCTTCTGTTTTTGACTTACATCAATAAACCATTGTTTGGGTTGTTGTCGGCGAAATAATAGAGCGAGTTTTATTCTTACTATTCTGCAATTTAATTTTTCTGCCGCAATTACTGGCGTGGCTTCAAAGACAATATATATTTCAGCATTTCTATGATGTCATTGTATTTAAGGTTGGGATGAGGAGTCATAGCATTGTTACCGTAGATGCCCTTGCTTCCTTTTATAACGTTGTTGGAAAGATATTCAGCGAGTTTCTCATTATTTTTATACTTAGCAGCAATTTCTATAAATGAAGGGCCAAACATTTTACGGTCAATGCTATGGCAGGTTATACAATCGTTTGCCGCTACCAGTCTTGCGCCTACTATATACTTATTGTCCGCTTCAGTAGCTGTATTGTTTATAAGGCTGTCCATTCTTCCACCTTTAGGTTCGGTTTTACTGTAATTTTTACAGGCATCTAATACAATCAGGCTATAAAAAAGCAGAAGCAGTATTTTATACAGACGTTTCATTGCTATAAAATTAAAATCAAAAGTAAAAAGGATTTTATAATACTCATTTTTTCTTGTATAAATTAAAAATGACGTTTGAAAAAAGAGGATAAAGAGCTGAAAATACAGGGTTCATATCTTCATTCTACCCAAAATATCATTTCCGAGATCAGAAAGATTTGGCAGTATGGTAACCCACTTATAACATATTGGTTATAAATTTGTTGCTGAATAATAAATTAGATTAAAAACTTTAAAACAATAACTATGGCATTTACATTACCGCCGTTGCCTTATGCTCCTGAAGCATTAGAGCCTTCCATTGATGCGCAAACTATGCAAATTCATCATGGCAAACACCACCAGGCATACGTGGACAATCTGAATAAAGCAATCGCCGGAACTGAACATGAAAATAAAAGCCTTGAAGAACTGGTTGCCTCTGCCGGTTCTATATCACCTGCAGTTCGCAACAATGGCGGTGGCCACTGGAACCACAGCTTCTTCTGGCAAATACTTGCACCGTCAGGCGGCGAAGCACCAACAGGTGCTTTACTGGAAGCGATCAACTCAACATTTGGTTCATTAGACGCACTGAAAGAGAAAGTAAACGCTGCCGGTACAACCCGTTTTGGAAGCGGTTGGGCCTGGCTGATCTCTAAAGATGGTAAACTTGAAGTGTCTTCTACACCAAACCAGGACAACCCGTTAATGGATTTAGCTGAGGTAAAAGGCAAACCAATTTTGGGCATAGATGTCTGGGAACATGCTTATTACCTGAAATATCAAAACCGCCGTCCGGAGTATCTCGGAGCCATTTGGAATGTTATCAACTGGAAAAAAGTTGCAGAACATTTTGATGCAGCTAAATAGTTTTCATTAAATATGTATAATTTTCAACCCCGGTAATACTGCCGGGGTTTATTTTTTTAATACTGTTTTATATGCAAAGCTTTCGTCTCTTTATTTTTTGTGCAGCCATTGCGCTTTTTTCCTGTAGTCAATCTGTAACAAAGAAAGTGATCATATTTGGGCGTGGAAAAATTACTGCAAAAGAGAATACAGTGACGATGTCAGACGACTTCGGCTCTGCAGAAGAAACAGTTGATGTACCAGCAGACAAACCAGTAACCTGGAACGTAACAACACCGGCGGGTAAAACAACGGTTAATATACCTGAAGGAAAAGGTTTTTACCTGTTAAACCTAAAAACAGACACTGTCGTAGGTAGCCAGCAGGTTTTTGGTACAGACCTAAGCAGCCGCCGCATAATAACACAGGAAGAATTGAAACTTAAAATTGACAGCCTTACCAAGCTTACAGCAGGCTCTAATCTATCTGCCGGTCACAGTTACTTTGTTTTACCCAATCAGCTAATAAAAGTATCTGACAATGGTGATGCAAAGCTTTTTGGCCCGTTTAATAAAATACCCGCTTCACTCGATGCAGATAAAAACGGCAAGATGCCTGAGATTTATAAGTTCTATACAAATACAGAGATGAGGCAACTGATTGCAAGTCTGAAAAAAGCGACCTATTAAAGGTTATATACTTCGCAGGGATAAAAAGTGAAGATATTTTTTTGCACCGGGCTGGTTACTACTATGAAGCTTTACTTGCGTCGCACTCTTGTACTTTTCATTCTTTATTCAGCAAAAAGATAGCCGCCATTGCGAGGAGGAACGACGAAGCAATCCCATTGTGCAATAGTAAGACTGCTCAAACATAATGGGATTGCTTCGTACCTGCCAATGACGAGGACTTTGTGCCTGCTTATCGTCATTGCGAAGAGGAACGACGAAGCAATCCCCTTTGCGATAGTAAGCCTGTTTAAACACAGTGGGATTGCTTCGTACTCGCAATGACGAGAAGCTTTAACGACGCATTGCTGAATAAAGAACAAAAGTAAAAGTGTGCGACGCAACGATGTAAAATAGTAGTAATAAAGCCTGGCTCATAAAAACTCATTGCACATTTACGCAGTGGGAAGTATAGCTTTTAAGGAACCGGATCATATCCATGTCCGCCCCAGGGATTGCATCTCGCAATCCGCTTTACAGCCAGCCACAAACCTTTAAAGATGCCGTGTTTTTCTAAGGCTTCTTTAGCATAATGAGAGCAGGTAGGTGTAAAACGACATTTCGGACCGATCAATGGCGAGATCGCAAACTGGTAAAACCGTATCAGCAGTATAAAAGGGAAAGCGATTATTTTTGAAATGTTCTTCAATTTTAGTTTGTCTTGTTTACGTTATCGGTTATCCTTTGTAAAATTATTCGCATCTTTTCATATACTTCTGCATACACGGGCAATTCTTTACCGGTATAAATAAAGAAGATAGCAAGAGCTTTTCCTGCACTTTTTAATGCACTTTCAAGTGGCAGTTTTTGCAAACGGTAAGCCTCTCTTAAAACCCTTTTTACCCGGTTTCTGGCAACTGCTTTTTTAAAATTACGGCTGCTTGTGGTTACGCCTGCCTGTAAAGGTTTTTCTCCATTATCAACAAAATCATACAAAGCTTTAAGCGGAAAGGCGGACGTGTTTTTGCCTTTTTTAAATAGATACTCTATCAGTTTCCTGCTTTTGAGCTTTTCTGCTTTGTTATATGTAAAGCTGTTTTCGATGATCGTATTGTTTTAAAAAAACCAAAAGCCCCATCTTTTAAAGACAGGGCTAATATATTCAACTCGTAACTCTGTACGGTTTATTTTAATCTCTTTTCGTCAGAAACAGTCAGTTTAATACGGCCTTTCTTACGGCGGCTTGCTAATACTTTTCTGCCATTGGCAGACTCCATACGTTTACGAAAACCATGAACAGATTTACGGCGGCGACGGTGAGGTTGAAATGTACGTTTCATTTTCTTGTTTTTACTAATCCCGAAATATGGTTTTCAAACATAAGCGGTACGTCCCATAAGTACTGCTATGGTGAAAGGACGGCAAAAGTATAGGTTTTTTGCAAATACTATCCCATCTATTTCAAAAAAAATTTATAAAGCTTAGAGTACAGGGGTTAATACAAGACCACGGCAAATCACACGAAAGCGAAAGCAACATACACATTTCCCTTTATTTTTGCTGAAACGAAAGAAATTACAGTATCTCCTTCCATATTAGACAATCCGATTGAGTACTTAAAAGGTGTTGGTCCTTTAAAGGCTGATCTGCTGAAAAAGGAATTGAGCATTTTTACCTTCGGTGATCTGCTTGAGCATTTTCCCCATCGTCATGTTGACAAAACCACCATTCACACTATCGCTGACATTACACTTGAAACGGATTTCATCCAGGTCACAGGGGTGATTGAAGACGTAGTTATATTGGGTGAAAAAAGGAGTAAAAGACTAATGGCACAGTTACGAGACCGTACCGGCAGTCTTGAGCTTTGCTGGTTTCAAAGCATTCACTGGGTTGAAAAAAATGTTTTGGCAGGCAAACAATACCTCGTGTTTGGAAAAGTAACTTTTTTTAATGGCAGGCCACAGATAACACATCCTGAAATAGAACCCTGGTCGCCTGCAATAGCCGATGGAAAAAATGTGCTCGAACCCGTGTACCCGACTACCGAAAAACTAAAAGCAAAAGGTCTGAACGGAAAACAGATAGGCAAACTTACTGCCGCACTGATAGAAATGATTGGCCCAAAAGACATTCCTGAAAACCTGCCCAACTTACTGATTAAAAATCTCATCTTATTATCAAGGTGGGATGCTTATACGCTTATTCATTTTCCAAAAAATCAGCAGGACTTTGATAAAGCAGTGCACCGGTTAAAGTTTGAAGAGTTTTTTATAGCACAGGTCAGGCTGGGTTTAATAAGACTTAGCAGGCACAGGCAAAGCAAAGGAGTGGTTTTTGAAAAGGTGGGTGACTATTTCAATACATTTTATACCGATTATTTACCCTTTGAACTGACCGGGGCTCAAAAAAGAGTTATAAAAGAAATAAGAACCGATACCGGAAGAGGCAGGCAAATGAACCGGCTTCTGCAGGGCGATGTGGGCAGCGGCAAAACCATTGTAGCGCTTTTAACGATGTTGCTGGCTGCCGATAACGGCTACCAAAGTTGCCTGATGGCGCCGACAGAAATATTGGCGACGCAGCATTTCAGGGGAGTAAGTGAATTACTGAAAGACATGCCGGTAAACATTCGTCTTTTAACAGGAAGCACCAAAACAGCAGCACGCCGCGAAATACTCGGGCAACTGGCAGATGGTTCTCTGCACATGATAACCGGCACGCATGCATTGATCGAAGACCCCGTAGTTTTTAAAAATCTGGGCTTGTCTATTATAGATGAACAACACAGGTTTGGGGTAGCTCAGCGGGCGAAATTGTGGGCAAAAGCTGCTATTCATCCGCATGTACTGGTAATGACTGCCACGCCTATACCCCGCACACTTGCCATGACTGCTTATGGCGATCTCGATTACAGTGTGATGGATGAATTACCTCCGGGAAGAAAACCGGTAACAACAGTTCACCGCAATGAGACGCACCGGTTGAAGGTGATGGGTTTCATACGTTCAGAAATTGACAAGGGAAGACAGGCGTATATCATCTTCCCCTTGATTGAAGAAAGTGAAACGCTGGATTACGAAAACCTGATGGATGGTTACGAGCATGTAAAAGCGTTTTTCCCCGAGCCAAAATATTGGATCAGCGTTTTACATGGCCGCCAAACACCAGACGTAAAAGAAACAAATATGCAGCGGTTTGTAAATGGAGATACGCAAATTATGGTTAGCACAACCGTAATTGAAGTGGGCGTAAACGTGCCAAACGCGTCTATTATGGTAATAGAAAATGCTGAAAAATTTGGTTTGTCGCAATTGCACCAGTTACGCGGCAGGGTTGGCCGGGGAAGTGAAAAGAGTTATTGCATACTGCTTACCGGAAGCAAACTGGGCAATGATGCACGTGAAAGAATTAAAACAATGTGCGCTACAAACGATGGTTTTAAGATCGCCGAAAAAGACCTTGAGCTGAGAGGTCCCGGCGATATTGAAGGGACAAGGCAAAGCGGGGCGTTAAATTTTAAACTGGCGAATTTGGTTAATGATAAGCAAATTCTGGAAATGGCAAAAAAAGAAGCCGAAACTTTGCTGGCAAACGATGAAACCCTTGCACTCGATGAAAACTTAGTACTAAAAAACTACCTTTTATTGCAGAAAGGAAAAACGGTCTGGAGCAAAATTTCCTAAAGAAGCTGCTAAATCAAATTTAACAAGACCGGGAGCAAACGAAATTATTTATGGCTCGTATATAAATTGTAACTTTTAAAAAAATTGCCAGGATTGAAAAGATTTACCATAGTTGCGGCTGTAATTGCTGTGCTTTGCAGCCACACTGCAATTTTTTGTCAGTATGCTAACCTTGAATTTGTTGAAAACAAAGGTCAGTGGGACCAGAAGGTGAAGTTTAAAGGATTAATGAATAATGGCGCTTTTTTTCTGGAGGAAAAAGGCTTCAGGGTAGTGCAGCATAATCCAGACGAGCTTACAAAATTAGAACAGTACGTTCACGGCATACCTGATACCCTGCTTCAAAATTCTGCCGCCCGGGCGGTTGTTCAAACAGTTGCTCCATCTAAAAATGATATTACTTTGCACTCTCATGCTTACGATGTTGAGTTTGTAAATGCATCTACACCCGTCATTTCAGGTGATAAAGCCCTTCCAACTTATAACAACTATTTTATTGGCAACGACAGTAAAAAATGGAAGGGCAACTGTAAGCTTTACCAGGCAGTTACTTACAAAAGCATCTACCCCGATATAGACGTACGATATTATACAAGTGACGGTCAACTGAAGTACGACCTGATGGCGCAGCCGGGAGCGGACCCGTCGCAAATCGCAATGAAATATGACGGAGTAGATGGATTAGAGGTAAAAGACGGCCAGTTGATTATAAAAACTTCAGTTGGTGAAGTGCGTGAACTTGCCCCTTATGCTTACCAGGTAATCAACGGGCTGAAAAAAGAAGTCGGCTGCAGGTTTACGGTTAGTGGCAAAACAGTTCAATTTGTTCTGGATGAATACGCAAAGAATGCAGCCTTAATTATAGACCCGACCTTAATTTTTTCCACTT
>CAXUMK010000007.1:44586-52925 GCA_964251885.1 uncultured Segetibacter sp.
TACAGGAAGTGCAGCCGACAATTGGGGCTATGCAGCTACTTATGGTCCCGATGGAAGTTTTTATGCCGCGGGAATTGTATTTGGAACAGGTTTTCCTGTTAACACCGGGGCTTACCAGGCAACATTTAAAGGTGGCGGAGCAGATGAAGAAGGCCTTCCCGGATTTGATATCGGGATCATAAAATTTTCACCGGATGGAACGAATCGCACTTATGCTACTTACCTCGGTGGTTCGGGAAACGAGCAGCCTCATAGTATGGTGGTGGATGCGCAGGGAGAACTAATTGTAGCAGGAAGAACTAATTCAACCGATTACCCTGTAAAAACACCTAATTATGGACCCTGTGGAGGTTACGACATTATATTATCGAAGCTTGACCCGACCGGATCTGTACTCATTGGTTCCAGAAAATTTGGCGGTAAAGACAGAGATGGGGTAAATATAAGACCTAAGTATGCTCAGCCTTCAGGCGCTACAAGCATCAGAAGGAATTATGGCGATGATGCAAGAACAGAAGTAGTAATTGATAATGCGGGAAATATTGTGCTTGCATCAAATACCCAGTCTGCTGACTTCATTTCTACGCCCAATGCCTTCCAGCAAAAACTGGCCGGAGGCGCTAATAACCAGGATGCTGTTATTATTAAATCGACCCCCGACCTTAGCACTGTACTGTTTAGCACTTTTTTAGGTGGTAAAGGGGATGATGCTGCTTTTGTGCTGGCACTTAATTCTTCTAATAACACGATTTATGTGGGTGGCAACACGGTAAGCCCTGACTTTCCCGGCGATAAAACAGGGGTTTTATATCCAACCTTCCAGGGGGGTGAATCAGATGGATTTGTCTCGATAATAAGTGCAGACGGCAGCCAGTTGCTGAAGACAAGTTATATGGGAACAAGCGGAAATGATATGCTGTACGGTATTCAGTTCGATAAGTTCAATTTCCCCTACATCATGGGCACCACTACTGGAAACTGGCCTGTACTAAATGCAGCTTTTTCACAGCCCGGAGGCAAACAGTTTATTGCCAAGCTGAAAGCTGATCTTTCCGGGTTTGAGTATTCTACCATTTTCGGTACCAACTCTTTCGCACCAAACATTTCACCCATCGCTTTTCTTGTAGACAGGTGTGAGAACGTGTATGTTTCAGGCTGGGGCGGCTCTACTGATACAAGGACGGGCTATCCTACATCGGGCACAAATGGTTTGAAAGTTACTCCTGATGCAATACAAAAAACGACTGACAACAGCGATTTTTACTTTTTTGTGTTAGAAAGAAATGCAGCCAGCCAGTTATATGGAAGTTTTTTTGGCCAAAAGGGAGGGTTTGGAGAACATGTTGACGGCGGTACAAGCCGCTTTGATCGAAATGGAGTAATTTACCAGGCTCTCTGCGCCAATTGCGGTCGCGATGTTCCCTTTCCTACTTCTCCGGGTGTCTGGTCTCCGACAAATGGCAACAAAGAGTGTAACCTTGCTGCAGTAAAAATTGCCTTTAACCTCTCAGGCGTAGTAGGCAGCGTAAGAGCTTCGATAGATGGTAAAATCAATGACACGTCAGGTTGTGTGCCGCTTACTGTAAATTTTGCTGATACCCTTGCTGAAGGCAAAAGATATATATGGAATTTTGGCGATGGCACACCTGACGTAGAAACCACTACAGAATTCATGACCCATACGTATCCTCTTATAGGTAACTACAGGGTCAGGCTTACTTCTATAGACAGTTCAAAATGTAATATAGCGGATACGGCTTATACAACTATCAGGGTAAGAACATACAAAGGAGAACTTGATTTTACAGCAATGAAGCTGCTGCCATGCGACTCTTTCAACTATGAGTTTAGTAATAATTCGTTTGTTACTCCTGCTGGAAAGGTTTTTACAAATACATCTTTTCAATGGAGTTTTGGCGATAACACTCCTTCGGTTACAGCCGGGCTTGGTATAATAAAACATAGTTTTCCCGGTACGGGTATTTATAAGGTAAAACTGGCTTTATCAGATACCAATTTTTGCAATGCCCCTGACTCTATTGTAAAGGTGTTGAGGATTGCAACCAACGTAAAAGCCAATTTTCAAACCCCTGCAACCGGCTGTGCGCCTTATAAAGCATTGCTTGATAATACTTCTTTAGGTGGCCAGCAGTTTTTCTGGGATTTTGGAGATGGAACAACTTCTACCGAAATCAGTCCGGTTCATCTTTATCCAACTCCCGGCACATACACGATCAGGTTAACTGCAATTGACTCGGCTACCTGCAATATTATTGACTCAACCCGTTTTTCGGTAACTGTCAGTGGCAAGCCGGCTGCAGCCTATAGTTTTACGCCCGATCCTCCGCAGGCGAATACAGCGGTGCAGTTTATAAACGGTTCAATTGCTGCTACAAGATATGTATGGAAGTTTGGTGACGGTGATAGCTTACTCACTCAATCAGCCGATCCTGTGCAGCACATTTATAATGAAACGAGCAGGTTCAACGCATGTCTTATAGCTATCAACAACTCGGGATGCGCCGATACCGCATGTCATGATATACAGGCACGCATCATTCCTTTGCTCGATGTTCCAAATGCATTTACCCCAAATGGCGACGGTATAAATGACAAGGTGTTTGTAAGAGGCTTTGGCATTATGAGAATGACATGGCGCATATATAACCGCTGGGGCGCTCTGGTCTTTCAAACAAATGACAGAACGCAGGGCTGGGATGGCACTTACAAGGGAAGCATTCAGCCTACCGATGCCTATCACTATACGCTGGATGTGGAGTATTCTGACAATTCGAAGTACCAGAAAAAGGGTGATATTACTTTATTAAGATAGCGGCATGTTCTTATAAAGGAGAAAGAAAAAGAAAATTGTTGATCTGTTATACTGATAAAGGATAAAAAGTGAGTAGAATATTTTTGAACCAGGCTAAATGAATACTATGAGTCAGTCGTTGCGTCGCACTCGTATACTTTGAATTCATTATTGGGCAAGCGGGAAAGCAATTCCATTTGTGTTTGAACAGGCTTACTGCCGTTCGTCATTGAGAGGTACGAAGCAATCTCATTGTGTTTGAAGAGGCTTACTATTGCAAAGGGGATTGCTTCGTCGTTCCTCCTTATAATGACACCCACTCTAACCCTTCGAAAAACAAGAAGTAATGTATGGATGTCATTCAGCTTTTTTTCTTTTTTGGCTCTGAAAAAGTCGTTACTCGCAATGACGATCAGGCGGCACGAAGTTGTTCGTCATTGGCAGATACGAAGCAATCTTGTTTGTGTTTGAACAGGCTTACTATTGCAAATGGGATGCTTCGTCGTTTCCCGAAAACAAGTTCGGGACAGGCTCTCCTGCCAATGACGGCTCTCTTTTTTGCCCAGGCAAGTACCTTCAGAGGAAGTGTGCGACGCAACGGCTGCTTAATAGATATTCTTTGGTTTGGCTCAAAAAATATTACACATTCTTATGCAGGGAAAGTATAGTTACAACAGCTAATTTTAACAATCGTAAGACGAAAGTGTAACATAGCTTTATTACCCGGTTTAACTAAACCTGTAAAACAAATTAAAAGGATTGAAAAGATTAATTTCTATAACTATAACAGTCGCTCTTTTTTGCTGTTGCATTACCGGCTTTAGCCAGTATGCAAATCTTGAATTTGTTGAAAATAAAGGTCAATGGGATAAAAGTGTAAAGTTTAAGGGAGTGATGACTAATGGCGCTTTTTTTCTCACCGAAAAAGGCTTTACAGTTGTGCAGAGCAAAGCCGAAGATCTGCTAAAGCTTGCCAGCCTGTATCATGGTATAGGGCAAACTCCCACTATTGATAAGTCTGCTGCCAAAGCTGTTGTTCCTGCCGGAAATGATAAAGTAACTGTTCATTCACATGTGTATACTGCTCAATTTGTAAATGCATCGGTGCCGGTTATTGTTGGCGATAAGCCTCTTGCAAGCCGCAACAATTATTTTATTGGAAATGATCCTGCAAAATGGAAAGGCAATTGCAATATTTACCAGGCTATCACTTACAAAAATATTTATCCCGGAATTGACGTGAGATATTATACAAATGAAGGCCGGTTGAAATACGACATTGTTGTAAATGCAGGAGCAGACCTGTCGCAACTGGCAATAAAATACGATGGAGCAGACAACATTGGTGTGAAGAATGAAGAACTGGTAATCAAAACATCGGTTGGAGAAGTGCATGAGCTGGCGCCTTATGCATACCAGGTTATTGACGGGCAAAAGAAAACCGTTAACTGCAGATTTAAAGCCGGCGGAAATACAGTGCAGTTTGCCCCCGACAGCTATTCGAAAGCTTCCACATTAGTAATAGATCCCACGCTCATATTTTCAACCTTTACTGGCAGTACATCAGACAACTGGGGTTATACCGCAACGTATGGCGCTGACGGCAGTTTTTATGCAGGCGGAATTGTATTTGGTACAGGTTTTAAAACAACCACAGGTGCTTTTCAAACAACTTATCAAGGTGGAAACGATGATCCGCAGGGAGAAGACCTTGGAGGTTTTGATATTGGAATTATGAAATTTTCTCCTGATGGTTCAACCCGTGTTTATGCAACTTATATCGGTGGATCAGATAACGAATACCCCCACAGCCTGGTAGCAGACGCACAGGGAAACCTGGTCATGGCCGGGCGAACCAGGTCTGGTAATTATCCTACACGCTCTCCTGATCTTGGTACAGGTGGAGATTATGATATTGTAATTACGAAGTTAAACGCCTCAGGTTCTGATCTAATTGGTTCGCGTAAAATAGGAGGTAATAAAATGGACGGAGTGAATATAGCGCCTAAATATTTTAAAAGAGAACCATTGCCTGCGGCAAGCCTGCGCAGGAACTACGGCGACGATTCGCGAAGCGAGGTAATATTGGATAATGCCGGTAATATAGTGCTTGCTTCGTGCACACAATCTGATCTCTTTCCGGTAACCGGCAATGCTTTTCAAAAGACATTTGGGGGTAAGCAGGATGGGGTAATTATTAAAGCTAGCTCTGACCTGAGTAGTATACTTTTCATCTCTTTTCTTGGCGGCAGCGATGATGATGCCGCATTTTCACTGGCAATCAATCCTTCTAATAACAATATTTATGTCGCGGGCAATACAGTCAGTCAAGACATGCCGGGAGATAAAAGCGGCGTTTTACATTCGACTTTCCAGGGCGGGGTAAGCGATGGATTTGTTTCTATTATAACGCCTGATGGCCAGTTGCTAAAGACAAGTTATATGGGCACTTCGGGTAACGATATGGTGTATGGTATTCAGTTCGACCGGTTTGCTTTTCCTTACATAATGGGAACCACAACCGGCAGTTGGCCCGTGACATCTAATGTTGTTTTTAAACAAACGGGGGGAAAGCAGTTCATTTCAAAGCTGAAACCCGATCTTTCAGACTATGTGTATTCAACCGTTTTTGGTACCAATAACCCCCTTCCTAATATTTCTCCGGTTGCATTTTTGGTTGACCGATGCGAAAATGTGTATGTTTCTGGCTGGGGTGGATCGATAGATATTGATGATGGTTATCCAAATGCTGGCACCACTGGCCTGAGTGTAACTTCAGACGCTATAAAATCTTCAACTGATAACAGTGATTTTTACTTTTTTGTATTGGAACGGGATGCAACAAAACAATTGTACGGAAGCTTTTTTGGTCAAAATGGAGGTGTAGGTGAGCATGTAGATGGAGGAACAAGCCGTTTTGATCGTAGCGGGGTTATATACCAGGCAATGTGCGCCAATTGTTATGGGCAGGCCACCTTTCCAACAACTCCGGGTGTATGGTCACCCCAAAACGGATCAGATAAGTGCAATCTTGCGGCGGTAAAAATAGCTTTTAACCTTGCCGGTGTTGCTGGAAGTGTAAGGTCTTCTATAAAGGGCAATGTAAACGACACGACCGGTTGTGTACCATTGGCTGTTGACTTTACCGATACGCTGGCTGAAGGAAGCAGGTATGTGTGGAATTTTGGAGACGGAACAGCCGATGTAACTACCACTACCCCATCTCTCAGTCACACCTTCAATGCGGTCGGCGATTACCGTATCATGCTCGTTTCTATTGACAGCTCTAAATGCAATATAGCCGACACGGCATATACAAATATAAAAGTGAGAACATTCCAGGCCGTTCTTGATTTCAATTCTGTAAAACTTCCACCTTGCGAATTATTTAATTATGAGTTTGTAAATACTTCTTACGTTTCCCCCGCCGCCAGGTCATTTTCAGCAAATTCTTTCAGGTGGGACTTTGGCGATAATTCTCCCCGGGTGCCTGCCGGAACAAATACGGTTACCCATTCTTTTCCATCTGCAGGGTCTTATACAGTAAAGCTCATTTTAGATGATACCACTTTCTGCAATTCCCCCGATTCGGTATCTCACACATTGCGTATCTCCAATAACTTAAAAGCGGCTTTCCAGACTCCGCCATCAGGCTGTGTACCTTACAATGCATCGTTTGATAATACTTCGGCCGGAGGCCAGCAGTTTTTCTGGGATTTTGGGGATGGCACAACTTCTACTGCAATCAAACCAACACACCTGTACGATGTTCCGGGTACGTATACTGTTTCGTTACATGCCGTTGACTCAGCGACATGTAATATAATAGACTCCGCATTTTCTGTAATTACCGTAGGCGGACGACCTACTGCAGCATTTACTTATACGCCCAATCCGCCGCAGGAAAATACGCCGGTTGAATTTTTCAACGGTTCTGTCGGAGCAGAAAGATACAAATGGGTTTTTGGCGATGGCGACTCTTTGCTTACTACCTCGTATAATTCTATACAACACATATACGATGCAACCGGTACTTTCAATACGTGCCTCGTAGCCATAAATAACATTGGTTGTGCCGACACTACCTGCCAGCCAATTTCGGCACGTATCATTCCATTAATTGACGTTCCCAATGCATTTACCCCAAATAACGATGGTATCAATGACAAAGTATTTGTAAGAGGCTTTGGCATAAGCAGTATGACATGGAGAATTTATAACCGCTGGGGGGTGATGGTGTTTGAAACAGCTGATAGATCACAGGGTTGGGATGGAACTTATAAGGGAAGCATGCAGCCGAATGAAGTGTACCATTATGTGCTGGATGTAGAGTTTTCTGATAAAACTAAATACCAGAAGAAAGGTGACATCACATTATTAAGGTGATGCGCCTCAAGCTAAAAATGGAACAAAAGGTGATATATATTTATTAAGATGAAAACTGAAGAGAATGAATAAGAAATTACATTGGTGCTTATTGTTTTTAATAACCATAAGCCTGCAGACAACGCTTTCAGCGCAGGATTTACATTTTTCCCAATACTTCAATTCACCATTGATCGTCAACCCGGCAAATACGGGTTTTATATCAGATGGTCAATACAGGCTGGGTCTTAACTACCGAAACCAATGGGCCAATATCGGAAACCCGTACAAAACGTTCAGCATTTTTGGTGACGGACAGTTTTTTGGAGACCGCTTCGAAAACGGCTGGGTAGGGATAGGAGGTGCATTGCTGAGAGATGTTGCCGGTTCGGGAAACCTGACCACCACACGTGCCTTTGGCTCTGTCGCTTATCACCAGGCATTGGGCTTAGGCAGCCTGATAAGCGCGGGATTTAATGTAGGCTGGGTAAACAAGAGAGTTGATTTGAGCAAGCTTACTTTCGATAACCAGTGGAATGGTAAATTTTTTGATATTACTGCTCCCGCTGGTGAGTCTTTCTTAACCAACCAGGTTAACTATTTCACTTTGCAGGCCGGGCTTAACTATGCGTATTATCCTAATGAAAATACATACATCAATGTGGGTTTCAGCGCTTCTAATATCAACCGGCCTAAAGAGGCTTTTTTTAGTGATGGATTGGTTGATACCCGGCTTGATATAAGATACACTACTTTCCTCAACGGAAGCTTCAGGGCGAGCGATGCATGGATCGTAAATCCCAATGTGTATGTAAGCAAAATGAGCACTGCATGGGAAGTGGTGGCAGGTGCAAATGCGCAAAGAAAATTAAGCGACGATGGAAGCACGCAATTGATTATGGGTGCGTATTACCGTGTTGGCGATGCGGCCATCCCTTTGATTGGCTTTGTGCAAAATGGCTATAAGTTTACTTTCAGCTACGATGCTACCGTTTCTACTTTAAAAGATTATAACCAAACCAGGGGCGCTTACGAAGTCTCAGTAATAAAGCAGGGATTATTAGATAAGTCAAAAGACCTGAAATGTCCTGCTGTGAGATT
Source organism: uncultured Segetibacter sp. (assembly GCA_964251885.1). Lineage (GTDB taxonomy): Bacteria > Bacteroidota > Bacteroidia > Chitinophagales > Chitinophagaceae > Segetibacter. Next base: position 52,865 of record CAXUMK010000007.1, read on the forward strand.
TTAGATATACTTCACAAGAGGTAAAAAAGTGAGTTGGATTTTTTTGAGCCGAGCAGGGTTA
>CAXUMK010000008.1:0-13746 GCA_964251885.1 uncultured Segetibacter sp.
TGTTGCGTCGCACACTTATACAGCAAACTTTCATCAGCTTCCCTCATCAATTAAACCTTTTAACGGAAAATAAGGGCATCTTCTTAGTATTGTCACTTTAGATAAACCGGGCTAAAATAATCCAACAAGGTAAGTGGCACGAAATTTTAAAAAGAATAGTAAATTTTTCAGTAATGGAAAGTTTACAAACGAGATTGTCAGCTGATGTAGCTAAGCAAGCTTGTTTAGAAAAGTTTTATGTTGTTATACTTGTCAAGGGATGAATTTGCGAGTGTTTGCATTGTCGAATAAAGAATAAAAAGTACAAGAGTGCGACGCAACGGCTGACTCAAAATAGTACTTCAGCCTGGCTCAAAAAATTCTATTTACTTTTTTTATCCCTTCAGTACACTATCAGCGATAATAATGTAAACCTTACTGTTTTAGCTCTTAAGCGTAATAATCATTTAAACAATAAAACCCACAAATATGAACCGTTCACTTTTCAAACTACTTTTTGTAGGATCTATTTTTTCGACAAGCCTGTATTTCACATCGTGTAAAAGCAAACCGAAGGACACAACAACCACAACAGATACTACCGCCGCTACTGCTACTGCACCTGTTGCACCTGCTCCTGTTGTGATCTCGGCAGACGACTCCCTGAAAACAGGTGTAAAAGATGCAACAAAAGATTATCCCGGCGTTAAAACAGATGTAAGCAACGGAGAAATAACGCTGACCGGAGAAATACAAAGAAGCAAACTGCAGGGACTAATGATGACCCTTCATTCATTAAAACCTAAAAAAATAAACAATCAGTTAACCATTAAATAAACCGGAGGAAACGTATTATGGCATTACAGGATAAATACAAAGAATTGATAGACGCAGCCAATGGTGCAGGCGTACAAAACCTGCAGGTAAGAGAGCAGGACAATGTGCTGTATATAGATGGCGAGGCGCCAACAGGACAAGCAAAAGACAACCTTTGGAACATATACAATAAGATAGACCCTGATTACCGTGCAGGAGACCTTGTATTGAATGTGAACGTATCTGCAATGGCTGCCGGTGCAAAAGCTAAAGTAAATACTGATTCATCTAATTTGAATATCAGAAAAGGTCCCGGAACAGACCAGCCTCTTGTAGGTAAGGCTGCGCATTTGTCAACCGTTACATTGGTAAGTAAAACAAATGATCAATGGTGGCTGGTAAGAACAGATGCCGGCGAAGAAGGGTATGCTTATGCTCAATATTTACAGGTGGAATAAGAATATCTAAACCAACCGATGTTATAAAAAAAGGCTGTCTCATTTGTTTGAGACAGCCCTTTTTATTGAAAGAAGTAATTATTTAACTTCTACATCGGCACCAGCATCTTTGAGCTTGGTAGCGATTTCTTCAGCTTCAGCCTTAGCGATACCTTCTTTGATAGGTTTTGGAGCACCATCAACTAAGTCTTTCGCTTCTTTCAATCCAAGGCCAGTTAAATCTTTTACGATCTTAACTACTTGTAATTTGGCTGCACCTGCGCCTTTCAAAATCACATCGAAAGCCGTTTTTTCTTCTACTGCAGGAGCAGCAGCGCCACCACCGCCAGCAGCAGGACCAGCCGCAGCTACAGCAGCAGCAGGTTCGATACCATAAGTATCTTTTAAAATTTTAGCTAATTCGTTAACTTCTTTTACAGTTAAGTTAACCAGTTGTTCTGCGAATGCATTTAAGTCTGCCATTGTTTCAAATTTTTTCCGCCTTCATTGCCTGTGCTCCGGCGGAGAGTTTAAAAAAATTTGTGTGTTTCAACCGTTCAGGCTCGGTTGAGTTATTTTAATTGTTGCATTGTTTAATTGTTGCATTGTTTTCCAACAATTGAACAATTAAACAATATAACAACTGAGTTTAAGCTTCTGCCGGTGCACCCAATCTCTCCTCCAGCGCTTTTATCAGGCTTGCCAATTTACCTCCGGCGTTTAGGCCACTGATAACGTTCTTGGCAGGAGATTGTAACAATCCGATGATTTCTCCGATAAGCTCGTTTTTGCTTTTAAGTGTCTTAAGAGCATCAAGCTGGTTGTCGCCTACAAATACTGCGGTATCAATAAAAGCAGCTTTTAAGACCGGTCTTTCACCTTTGGTGTCTGTACGAAAGCTGCTGATAATTAAGGCTGGCTCTTTAGCGTCTTCGCTGAAAAGGAGGGCAGTAACGCCGTTAAGGCTATCATACACCCCTGAAAACTTTTCAGAATCTATTCCTTCAAGCGCTTTACGGATCAAAGTGTTTTTAGCCACTTTCATTTCTACATTCTTGTCAAAGCATATTTTGCGCAGCTTGTTTACCTGTGCAACAGATAATGCTTCAGTATTGGTGATGTAGAAGTTATTGTATTGATTGAATTTCTCTTTAAGAACTTCAATCGCTTCGTTTTTTTGTTCTTTAGTCATTGCTGATATTTTAACCGGACTAACCGGATTAGATGAATGATTTTGTGTCAACAGGAATGCCGGGACTCATTGTGCTTGCAATGCTTAGACCTTTAAGGTAAGTACCTTTTGATGCAGATGGCTTAAGCCTCATAATTGCATTGATAAACTCAGTACTGTTAGCAACAAGTTTCTCGGGAGCAAATGATACACGGCCGATTGATGCGTGAATGATACCTGCTTTGTCAACCTTGAAAGCGATCTTACCGCCTTTTACTTCGTTAACAGCGGCAGCTACATCATTGGTTACAGTTCCTGTTTTAGGGTTTGGCATCAGGTTACGTGGACCTAATATCTTACCCAGCCTACCTATACGGGGCATTACAGACGGAGTAGCGACGATTACGTCAACGTCTGTCCAGCCGCCTTCGATCTTTGTGATAAATTCATCTAATCCAACATAATCGGCGCCTGCTTCTTTTGCAGCAGCTTCTTTATCAGGAGTGCAGAGGACTAATACTCTTTTTGTTTTACCGGTTCCGTGAGGCAACGTTACCGTTCCGCGAACCTGCTGGTCAGCTTTTTTAGGATCAACGCCCAGTCTAACGTGTACGTCTACAGAGCTGTCAAATTTAGTAAGGTTTACTTCCTTTACCAAGGACGATGCATCGGCTAAAGAATACACTTTGTTTTTATCTACCTTAGCTGCAACAGCTTTTCTTTTTTTAGTGATTCCCATTGTTAATCAGTTTACAGATTGATAAATTTATTTGTCCCATGGAGCTTTACCGTCGACAGTTAAGCCCATGCTGCGAGCCGTACCAGCCACCATCTTCATAGCGCTTTCGTTTGTAAAGCAGTTTAGATCGCTCATCTTATCAGTCGCAATTGCTGACACCTGATCCCAGCTAACTTTACCAACTTTGTTACGGTTAGGCTCTTTAGAACCACTTGTAACTTTTGCCGCTTCCAGCAACTGTACTGCTGCCGGCGCGGTTTTGATCACAAATTCAAAAGACTTGTCGTTGTAAACTGTAATTAATACGGGAAGTACTTTGCCGATCTTGTCCTGCGTTCTTGCATTAAACTGCTTGCAGAACTCCATGATGTTGAGACCCTTTGAACCTAATGCAGGTCCGATGGGAGGTGCAGGATTGGCTTGACCGCCTTTCACCTGCAGCTTTACATAGCCTGTGATTTCTTTTGACATTTTTTAAATTTTTGGTGTTAACGTTCCCCAATGCTCATAGTTTAAGCGGAGCCGGGAAACTCCCAAATCAATCAATTTCTTCTGAAAGAACTTTTTTGGGAGGGCGAAGGTAAGCAAAAGCAATTTATATTTTGAAGTGTATTCATAATATTTTTATAATACTATTCATTCTACTTTTAGTTTTGCCACACCTCAAAGGTGTGGTACAGCTTGCTTTACAACTCCTTTATTAATTTTTGTGATTCCGGCAGTATATCTTCAGGTAACATCGTTGCGACGCTCCGTTTGACTTTTTCTTTCTGCACTTTTAAGACTATATGTGCCACACCTCAAAGGTGTGGCACATATACGGTGAATCAGCAAAATGGAATTTATCGCAGAGCCTTCTATACTTTTGCCTCTTTTATTAAGATCATGAGTCTAAAATCTTTTCTGGCAAAACCATTCGCTTCCTTTATTTACAATCAAATAAAAAATGATTCAGTAAAAGCAGTAGCTGACCAGGAGGAGATTTTGAAAACTTTAATAAAAACTGCAAAAAACACACAATTTGGCAAGGAGCATCACTTTGAGAAAATCACTACTTACGAAGATTTTAAAAAAGCAGTTCCTGTAAAAGATTACGAACAATTGAAGCCATACATAGAATTAGTCAAGCAAGGCAAACCGGATATTCTCTGGAAAGGAAAGCCCATTTATTTTGCCAAAACCAGCGGAACAACCAGCGGAGTTAAATATATTCCCATCAGCAAAGAGTCTATTTCAAATCATATAAACACTGCCCGTAATGCTTTGCTGTGTTACATGGTTGTAAGCGGCAATTATGATTTTGTAAATGGAAAACTGATCTTCTTAAGTGGCTCGCCTGTTTTAGATAATGTGGGAGGCATTTCTACGGGCAGATTAAGTGGTATAGTCAATCATCATGTTCCTGGTTATTTAAGAACAAACCAGCTTCCGTCTTATGAAACAAATTGTATCGAAGATTGGGAAACCAAACTGGAGAAAATTGTGGATGAAACCGTTCATCAAAACATGACTCTCATAAGTGGCATTCCTCCCTGGATGCAAATGTATTTTGACAGGCTAACTGAAAGAACCGGCAAAAAGATAAAAGACATCTTTCCAAACTTTTCAGTAATGGTGCAGGGAGGGGTAAACTTCGAACCATATAAGGCAAAGCTGTTAGATAGTATCGGCAAGCCAATAGATACAATAGAGTTATTTCCGGCTTCTGAAGGATTTTTTGCTTTTCAGGATAACTATACAGAACCTGGTCTGTTATTAAATACTCATTCAGGTATTTTTTTCGAATTCGTTCCTGCTGCCGAAATCTTTAATGAGAACCCCACTCGTGTAAGTTTGAAAGATGTACAGGTTGGAGAAAATTATGCATTAATCATCAGTAACAATGCAGGGTTATGGGCTTATAACATTGGCGATACGGTTAAGTTTATCAGTAAAAATCCTTATAAAATAATTGTTACCGGCAGAACAAAACATTTCATTTCTGCCTTTGGAGAACATGTTATAGCCGAAGAAGTGGAGTTTGCTTTGCTGAAAGCTGCAAATGAAGAAGGGGTTAAAATTGTTGAGTTTACAGTGGCGCCATATATCAGTCAAACAAAAGGCAAAAGCTACCATGAGTGGTTCATTGAATTTGAAAAGATGCCGGATAACATAGAGACATTTGCAAAGAAAACAGATGATAACCTCAGAAGAAAGAATGTGTATTATGATGATTTAATCGCCGGAAATATTCTGGAGCCATTAAAGATTACTCCAGTTAGAAAAAACGGATTTATTGATTACATGAAAAGCATAGGCAAGCTTGGCGGACAAAATAAATTACCGCGTCTAAGCAACGACAGGAAGCTGGCGGAAGAGTTAAAAGGGTTTGTTCTTTAAAGTAAATCATCGATTAGCAGTTTTTCAGAAAAAGCCAATATTGTAACCGCATGCTCACGAGGAATATAATCGAAATCAATTAAAAATTCGTCGATGCTATCTCCAGCCTCAAGATAATCAAAAAGGTTTTTTATCGGAATCCTCGTACCAATAAATACTGGTGTACCTCCAAGTATCTCTTTGTCAGACACAATTACTTCACTTATTTTCATTTTCAATTATTTAATCAGGTAAAATCGTTCTTCTTTAAGCTGTCTCTAACTCTTTACGCGCTATTGCTAAATCGTAAGCCATTTGCAGCCGAAGCCAAAAAGCCGCGTCTATGCCTAAATGTTTTTCAAGCTGCAAAGCAAGCTTAGCTGAAATATGACGCTTACCTTTTATCAAATCACTAAAGTGCGATGGCTGCATACTTACGACCATTGCAAAATCTTTTTTAAGAATATTTCTCGCATCTAACTCTTCGGCTATTATCTTGCCGGGGTGCAGAGTAGCATCTGTTTTTACAGGATTCCCATTTGCATCTATTACTTTGTATTCAGCCATCATTCATAATGTTTAGACAATTCTTCAATTAATATTATTTCCAAAAGACTTATTTCCTCATTTTCTATTTTAAATTCTATCCTGTATTGTTTATTTAACCTGATAGAATACAACCCTTTTTTATCACCTTTCAATGCCTCAAAATGAAGGCTTTTAAATTCCCGAAGCTTCTTTGTGTTCTCAAGTTGCTCCATCAAAAGTACACGCTCCTGAAACTTACTTACCACTTCCTTACTGTACAAAGGCTTACCTTTCAAAGGCTCAGCAGCATATAAGTTGCGCAAATAATCGTTGTTAAATTTTACTGTCATCCTTTCATAAGCATTGTTGCAACTTCCCACCTGCAAGTTAGCAGATAAAATACTTTTACCAAAATTTGGTAATTTCTTTCTCCCTCTTAATCCAAACACTTAAAATATAATATTCCTCTATCTTTACCACCCCTATTTCAAAATGTATGTCTTTAAAAAGAATAGCCATATTTGGCTCAACGGGTTCAATTGGCACACAGGCGCTGGAAGTGATTGCTGCCAACCCCGATAAATTTTCTGCAGAAGTTCTTACCGCTCAGACAAATGAGGAACTGCTGATAGAGCAAGCCAAAAAATTTAATCCTAATGTTGTCGTAATCGGAGATGAAAAGAAATATACCAAAGTAAAAGAAGCGCTTGCCAGAACCGATGTGAAAGTTTTTGCCGGTGAAAAAGCTTTGGAAGAAGTTGCCGCAATGGATTGTTACGACCTGATGCTTGCTGCAATAGTCGGCTACGCAGGCCTGAAACCAACTTTGGAAGCACTGGAAAATGGCAAAGCAGTCGCTCTTGCAAACAAAGAAACTTTGGTCGTTGCCGGTGACATCGTGATGAAAAAGGCAATGGAAAAACGCGTTCCCGTAATACCGGTTGACAGTGAGCATTCCGCTATTTTTCAATGTCTTGTGGGTGAGACAAGAAACCGGATCGAAAAAGTTATTCTTACTGCCAGCGGCGGTCCGTTCAGGGGTAAGAAGCCCAACTTTTTGGTAAATGTAAAAAGAGACCACGCCCTGCAGCATCCCAACTGGACAATGGGTGCAAAGATTACCATAGACAGCGCCACGCTGATGAATAAAGGTCTTGAGATGATAGAAGCCAAATGGCTTTTCAACCTGCGGCCCGACCAGATACAGGTAGTCATTCATCCGCAAAGCATTATTCACAGCATGGTGCAATTCGAAGACGGAAGTATAAAGGCGCAAATGGGTTTGCCCGATATGAAGTTGCCAATACAATATGCATTGGGCTTTCCAAACCGTATTGCTAACAAATCGCCTCGCATGAATTTTCGAACGCATGCAAACCTCACTTTCGAAGAACCCGATATTAAAACGTTTAGAAATCTAAGCCTTGCAATAGAAGCTTTACACAAAGGCGGCAACATGCCAAGCATATTAAATGCAGCCAACGAAATAGCGGTATATGCTTTCCTTCGCAACCGTATTGGTTTCCTTGATATGACAGAGGTAGTCGAGCAAACGATGAATAAAATATCTTACATAGAAACGCCTACGCTCGATGAGTATTTTGACAGCGATGGCGAAGCACGAAGTTTTGCAGCGTCATTGATTCAGATGTAAGCCCCGGCCATAAAGGGAGAAGAGAGAGATGTACAAATGACTTGTTTTTTTTTGGTTACCGGCAGTAGAATTTCTGTTAAACTCCGGTTGCGTCGCACACTTTGGCAGTTACAAAAAAATGAGCAGTTCAGTTATGTTGGCTTTAAAAGCCCCTTTAGGGGTTTGGGGTTCTACAGATTAATCTTTGAGCATCAACCTTAACCTTTAACTAAATACTTGAACAAATTTGAATGTTTATGTTTTTATTTGCCGAATAGTGGATTACAGGCACAAGTGAGTGACACAACAATGCTAAATCAGTGAATCACTGCCGGTTAACAAAAAAACATTCAAACTTGCGCTGTATCAACTTAAAAAAATTTTCATCATTCTCTTAAATCCGTAGGATTTAAGGTAAAAAGTCCCTTTAGGGATTTAGGGTAATTATGACATTATTAGCTATAGACTGGAGTAGCGTAGCAGTTAAAACAGGACAATTCATTTTATCGTTTTCAATACTGGTCGTGTTGCATGAAATGGGTCATTTTTTTCCGGCGAAATGGTTTAAATGCAGGGTCGAAAAATTCTATCTTTTCTTCAATCCCGGCCTTAGCCTATGGAAGAAAAAAGTAGGCGAAACCGAGTATGGTCTTGGCTGGGTTCCATTTGGCGGATACGTGAAAATATCGGGAATGGTAGATGAAAGCATGGACAAAGAGCAACTGAAAAAACCTGCCGAACCCTGGGAATTCAGAAGCAAACCGGCATGGCAACGGCTGATTATAATGGTTGGTGGAGTAATAGTAAACATCATTCTTGCCATCCTGCTTTTTATAATGATCATGTATGTTTGGGGCGAAGAATACCTGCCTGCAAAAAACCTTACCTATGGCGTACACGCCGATACTTTAGCAACACAATTGGGCATTAAAGACGGAGATAAAATTGTTTCTGTAGGTGGTAAGCCGCTTGATAATTTTGGAACCGTTGGCGCTGAAATTATTCTGGGAGAAGCAAAACAAATGCAGGTTAACAGAGACGGACAAGTAATAAGCCTGCCCATACCTGACGGGTTCATCAAAAAACTTAATAAAAATAAACTGGAAGGCTTTCTGGATGTACGGGTGCCTACTTTTGTAGACTCTGTGAGCAAGACAGCAAAGTTTGTGCAGGGCAAATTGGAAAAAGGAGACCAGATCGTCGGTTTTAACGGAATTGCTGTCCCTTACTTTCATGAATTGAATCAATATAAGCTGGACAAGAAAAATCAGTTAGCCACCCTTACTGTTTTAAGAAACAAAGATACCGCACAGGTAAAAGTTACATTAGACGATAAAGGCGCCATCGGCTTTATTGCGAGAAGCCCGGCTGAAATCTTAGGCACCACAATAAAAAATTATTCCTTTGCCCAATCTATTCCCGAAGGTTTTAATAAATGTTTTGAAACATTAAACCGCTACATTACTGGGTTGAAACAATTGTTTACCGGTAAGGTAAATGCAAGTGATTCTTTGGGCAGCGTCATCAGTATTGGCAACACTTTCCCAGGCATCTGGGACTGGCAAAGGTTCTGGACACTGACAGCTATATTTTCAATCATTCTTGCGTTTATGAATATACTGCCTATTCCTGCATTAGACGGCGGTCATGCTTTGTTTACGCTTGTTGAAATGATAACCGGACGTAAGCCAAGCGATAAGTTTATGGAGTACGCACAAATGGCCGGAATGGTACTGCTGCTAGGATTGATGGCTTACGCATTAGGTCTCGACTTCTGGAGATTGTTTAAATAGTAAAGCATGCATTTTCTTAATTGAACATTGAGCATTGAACATTTGTATTTTAAATGCTCAATAACCAATGTTCAATGCTCAATATTCAATTATAAAGCCCCTTAAGCAACTGCTCTTCTCCCTTTAGGGCAGGGGCTTTTAAAGAGCTATCTGCTTTTCGGTAAGCAGTTTGCGCATGTTTATTAAACCATATCTCATACGACCCAAAGATGTGTTGATGCTGCAATTGGTAACGGCAGCAATTTCCTTAAAACTAAGGTCGCCATAATGACGTAAAACAATTACCTCTCTTTGTTCTTCAGGCAGCATGTGTAGCAGAATTTTTACACGTTCAGATGTTTGGGACTGGATGATTTCTTTATCAGCAGAATCGTCTGTAAAGTTGTACAGTTCAAAAATGTCATGATCGTCACTTGTTTTTACAGCAGGGGTTCTTTTCACCTTTCTAAAATGGTCTACGCAAAGATTATGAGCAATGCGAACGGCCCACGGTAAAAATTTACCTTCTTCTGTATACTTGTCGTTGCGAATGGTATCTATGATTTTAATAAAAGAATCCTGGAATAAGTCTTCGGCTAAGTACTTATCTTTTACAAGAAAAAGAATGGCAGAAAAGATTTTGTCTTTGTAACGGCTTACTAAAATTTCTAATGCCTTATTGTTTCCGTTCTTAAAGGCCGTTACAAGCTGGTTGTCTGTTTGTTTGAATAGGTTTTTCATGTTGGATAGATTGTTTGGATACTGTTTTTTTGTTGGATATGGGAATAATGATAGTTGGATTTCTTTGTTTGTAAGTAAACCTTTCAAGTTGTTTTTGCTTTCTTGTATAATTACTAACACTTTGTAAAATAAGTTCAAACTACCGACGTATAGTGATTGCAGCAGTTAAAACTATATCCGAAAAAGGCACACTTACAACTTTACAATCTTTCTTTTTAAAATGAACTCATACAATGAAAAACGTAAATAGCTGAAAATCAACTGAAAAAGAAAGAAATTATTTTATTGTTCCCATTATGGCAATATCTTAAACGACTTTCCCGTAGCCGGAACAATATTTATTTGTAAAAAAGCGGTTGCACTTTATTTTACAAAAGTGTTTTTTTAAGAAAAATATTAAGGCTAAGAATTAGCAGTTATAAAAAATATGTTTGATACAATTATTTTTTTATACTTCCCGCCTTAAAAGTTTCCTGCCAAACGGGACAAGTAGTGCATTGCCGAATAAAGAACAAAGCGTCTCAAGTGAGTGACGCAACGATGTAAAATAGTAGTAATGGTGCCCGGCTCATAAAAAGACCTTCACATTTTATGATACATTCTCAATAGTTTCATCCAGTTAATGATTGCTATTATACTCTTTTTTTTCCGTAAAAATATTTTTGCATCAGATTTTTTCAAAAAAGCTTTTTTGTAAATTGATAAACAAAACATTGTATTTTTTCCAGCATGTTTCTTCACCTTCTTCTGAATAAATTTTTGCAACAGGAGGTATGCTTATATTGACAATCGCCTTTTATCATCTTATCTTTAGAGTAGTGTTTGAATGTATTTTTATTGTTGTTTCAAAATCAGGTTAATTCAGGCTTAGTCGCCTGAATAATTGCAAGTTTTACTTGTAATTAACTTTCCGAAAAAAGATACTGCTTCCGATGCAGTACGAAATGGAAAGTTTATAATGAAATTTAAAAAGCCCGGGAGGGCGTGAAACAATCGCGGTCTTCAATTATTAAAAAATGGTAGTAATCACGAAGCCGTAAAGAAATCGTTTCAACAAAAATACTCCCTTTCTAACAGGCAGCCGGTACTTTAAGATGCATAATCAGGAAGTCCGGCTGCTTGTTTTTTTGGTCAATTTGTGTCATTTCATTCAACTCTATTTCCCGTATCTTCATCTTTATTAAAATACTGAAACTTATTGAAGTAGTTAGACCGGTGGCAGGAAATTGAAATCAAGCGAAAAATTAAAATTAACAGGAATGAAAAAGTTATTTGCTGCAATTGGTCTGGTCTTAGCGGTTGCCTGCAGTTCGGGAACAAAGTCAGGTAATACGAAGGACAGTACAGCTACTACGCAGGGTACTTCAGACGGCTTGAACACCACCGGTTCTGATGTCTCTCACATAGATACGAGCTCTGGCAAGATAAAAAGTGACAGCATTCACTAATTAACTATGTTGTTTTGATTATGACGCTGCAAATTTTGAGTAGAATAATTATATTTGACTTATAAAATCATTCAAAATGTCTTTACCTACCAATAATAAGAAAGGAGAAAACCAGGGGATTAAAAATCAAACCTCTGCAAAAGGATCTAAGTTTATAAAAGGAACTGCAAAGCCTGCAGCAATTACAAAAAAGGTTAGGTCAACAGGTGCAAACCGCGGAAGCTAAAACAGGTATTAGTCATCTTCTCCGCAATCTATATAGCCACAATTCGGGCATTCGTGGCATTGTTCATTATCATTTAAAACAAGTATTGCCTCACATCTTGGGCACTCTCTTTCAGTTGGTCTTACTCTGATGCCATGATTTACTGACGGTTGGGTTTGAATTATTTGTTGAGTGTCCATTTTTGTTTTCATTTAAAATTGAAAAAATTAGCAGCAATCAGTTTTGGTTGAAAAGAAAACAAAATTAAGCTCTATAGTACGAGTGTATCCTATTGAATTAGTAACATGCTGTTGACAAGTTGTATAAAAAAGGGCATCTCATTTAATGATAATGGAGCTTTGACGGTTTATTCACCTGCTTGAAAAATTACATCTTCAATGCCTGGGTTTGCAGCAATCCTTCATGGTAGCATTTTCGGCAGCGTGGCTCGTACAAGTCCTGTTCGCCTAATAAAAACTGCCCTTCTTCATCCGACTTGCGGTAAGAGATATTTGCCAGGTTGCCGCACCTTACACAAATTGCGTGAAGTTTGGTTATAAAATCAGCAATGGCCAGCAGTTTAGGCATTTGCCCAAAAGGTCTTCCTTTGTAATCCATATCGAGCCCTGCAACAATCACCCTGGTGCCATGTAGTGCGAGTGTTTCACATACATGAACTATCTCATCGTCAAAAAACTGTGCTTCATCAATACCAACAATGTCAACATCGTTCGCAAGCAGTAAAATGGTTTGTGAATTATCTATCGGAGTAGAATGTATGGAATTGGAGTCATGGCTGATAACATCTGTTGCATTGAACCTTACATCAATCGCAGGTTTAAAAATCTCTGTTTTCAAATTTGCAATCTTTGCCCTTTTCAGCCTTCTGATCAATTCTTCTGTTTTTCCGCTAAACATGCTGCCGCAGATCACTTCTATCCAGCCACGCCGCTCGCCTGACATATTGGGTTCGATAAACATTATGAATATAACTTGTTGTTGTATGCAAAGAGTTAGTAATTTTAGCTCTGTAACTCTAAAGAATCCTCAAAAGTATATTTTCCGATGGAAAGAGTGGCCGTTTTGATTAACAAATTGCAGGAGCAGTTGTCGCAGAAAGCCGATGTGCAAAATATGCTCGTGACTGCCCAGCTTTTACATAATGAATTACTGATACAGGCAAATCAATTGAATGGACGCCAGGAGAAGAAAGTTTTAGTTGTAGTTCCCCATGCTGCAGTCATAGCACCTGAAATAGTACAACAGCAGGAAGCTAACGAATTATACAAACCTGTTCCGAAACCCGAATCTGAGCCTGAGCCGGTTGCAGAGCCAATGCCAGAACCTGAATCTCCGCTGCCTGAAACTGCGCCAGTGCCAACTCCAAAGCCTGAACCTGAACCAATTCCTCACTTTGTTGAACAAAAGCCCTGGTATTCTGTATTTCCGGTGCAGGAAGACAAACACAATCCCTGGGCAGTAGATCCTGTTTTGGAGGTGCCAACATTAGCTCACCAGGAAAAAGCAGTGTATGAGTTAAATGATACAATGCTTGCAGAAGGAGTGCCTGCCTCTTTAAACGATAAACTAAAGCAGAATAAAGCAGAAATGAGTTCATTGTTGCAGGAGGCGCCAATAAGAGATTTGAAAAAAGCGATCAGTATAAACGACAGGCATCGTTTTATAAGGGAACTATTCAGGGATGATGAAACTATGTATGAACGCTCAATTAAAACCATTAACAGCTTTCATATTTTTGCCGAAGCCGAATATTGGATACAGCGCGAATTGAAAGTGAAGCTCGGCTGGGATACGACTCTTGAACTGGTTAAGGTTTTTGATCAATTGGTCAAAAGGCGCTTTTCGTAAATAAACTGCATGATCTTTTCTGTTGAGCCTTGTTTATGATTCACATATTT
>CAXUMK010000008.1:13756-50500 GCA_964251885.1 uncultured Segetibacter sp.
GCTTCGCACTTTTGAAAATATTTCATGTCTTTTAAAAGAAGTTCATCCAAAGTCGCTTCTAATTTTAACGCATTTTTTATACTTATTCCACCTCCGGTTTCAATCAACTCTGCCGCTTCTATAAATTTTTCATATTCAGGTCCAAATACAACCGGTTTTCCAAACACAGCAGCTTCAAGCACGTTATGTACTCCATCGGCTCCAAAACCGCCGCCGACATAAGCGATTGTTGCATAGTTATACAACTTACCAAGCATTCCGATATTATCAATTATAACCGTATTGATATTTTCTACAGGTTTTTTTGTGTTTAAAGAAGAAAACAACACAGCGTGCTTGTAAAGTCTGAGGCATTCACGCAACCGGTCTTTTTCGATCTTATGCGGAGCAATGATAAATTTGAGGTGACCTCTTGTATTGGCATAATGAGCAAGTTCTTTATCATCATCGCTCCATGTACTGCCTGCTATAATCACATCTGCGTCGGCACAAAAATTCTCAATGTTGGGTATTGGCTGAAAGCTTTCTGCAATCTCAATCACCCGGTCGAAGCGGGTATCGCCGGATAAAGAAACATTCTGTATAAATCCGATTGATTGCAGCAGAGAAACGGATGCTTCATTTTGAACAAACAGGTGAGAAAAGCAGGATAACATCTGCCGGTGAAAAGCGCCGTTTTTGGAAAAGAAAAGCTGGCTTTTTCTAAAAATCCCTGATATGAGCAATAATGGAATGTTCTTCTTTTTCGCTTCGTGCAGATAATAATACCAGAATTCATATTTTACGAAAAGAATTAGCTGAGGCTTTACAATTGCGTAGAAAGCTGCTGCATTTTTCTTGCTGTCCATCGGCAAATAGAAAATATAATCTGCTCCTTCATAGTTCTTTCTTATCTCATAACCCGAAGGCGAAAAAAAAGTAAGCAGTATTTTATAAGACGGATAATTCATTTTTAGTTTTTCCAGCACTGGTCTTCCCTGTTCAAATTCTCCAAGCGAAGAGCAGTGCATCCAAATGATCTTGTCTTCTAGCCTTATAACCTCCTGCATTCTTTCAAAAATCCTGTCACGTCCTTTTATCCAAAGTTTTGCTTTTTTATTAAAGGGTGAAGCTATGCGTAATAAGAAAGGATACAACCTGACGAAAACCTGGTAAAGAATTTTTCCCACCTTGAAATGAATAGTTTAAACAAAAATAATCCTTCATCACCTTACAATTGAACAAGTTTGCTAAAAGGCTTTTTACTGTAGCTTTGCCCGCATCAAAATAGAAATATGAAGGCGATACAAATGGTGGATACGAAGTCACAATACCTAAAAATTAAAGACCAGGTAGACGACGGCATTCACCAGGTTCTTGATAGTGCTGCTTACATAAACGGCAAACCTGTTCACGATTTTGCTAAAAATCTGTCAGCATACCTTAATGTAAAGCATACTATTACCTGTGGCAACGGAACAGATGCGTTGCAGATTGCCATGATGGCTTTAGACCTGCAGCCCGGTGATGAAGTAATTACGCCCTCTTTCACTTATGTGGCAACAACTGAAGTGATTGCCTTACTAAGGCTGAAACCGGTTTTTGTCGAGGTAGATAAAGCAACTTTTAATATTGACACTAAGGCTGTTGAGAATGCAATAACATCCAAAACCAAAGCGATCGTACCGGTGCATTTGTACGGCCAGGCAGCCAATATGGAAGAAATAATGGCTATCGCAAAAAAACACAACCTGTTTGTAATTGAAGACAATGCCCAGGCAATTGGCGGAGATTATACTTTCTCAAATGGCACCGTAAAAAAGACAGGAACTATCGGTACAGTTGGCGCAACTTCTTTTTATCCGTCAAAAAACCTGGGCGCTTATGGAGACGGCGGCGCTATTTTTACCAATGACGATGCCCTTGCTGAGAAGCTGCAAATGATTGCCAATCATGGTCAGAAAGTAAGGTATTATCATGAAATGGTGGGTTGTAATTCAAGGCTCGATTCAATACAAGCGGCGGTTTTAAATGTAAAGCTGAAATACCTGGATGAATACATTTTGGCAAGACAAAAAGCTGCAACATTTTATGATACTGCATTTGCAGGAAATGATAAAATTGGAATTCCGCAAACTGCTCCATTTACTAATCATGTATATCATCAATACACTTTAATACTAAATCGCGCTGACAGAGATGAGTTGAGCAAACATCTCGCTTCAAACAAAATTCCTTCCATGATTTATTATCCTGTGCCTGCTCACCGTCAGAAAATGTTTGGTGCATTTGGCGGCAGCGATTATCATTTGCCCGTCACCGACTGGTTGACCGAGAGGGTGATTTCTTTGCCAATCCATACAGAACTGGATGAAGAACAACTGACATTTATAACAGAGCAGGTTTTGAAATTCGTAAATAAATAAATCCTTCTTTACAAATCTCTACTTCCCGCTTTATAAGTGTTTGTGCATTGCCGAATATGGAACAAAGCGTACAAGTGTGCGACGCAAGGATGTAAAATAGTAGTAACACTGCCCGGCCCATAAAATGTATCGCACATTTTGTGACACTTTATACTTTGCGCACTTAAAACGTGCAATGTTTTTTATGAGCCAAACAGAAGAATAAGCATTAGGCAGCCGTTGCGTCGTTGCGTCGCACTCTTGTACAGTATTTCACTTTTCAGCAATTGAACAAACTTATAATGACAATGATTGTGTTTTCAATTCAATTTGTAAACATTACCGGATGCGCTGAATTGTATTTTGTCAATTGCTGAAATTCTTTTGCAAAAGCCGTTATCGTCGCTTCGCTGTATAATTTTCCGCCTATAAAAGTAATGCTTGGCGGAGCGCCATCGGTTGGCATACCCGACGGTAAAGTAATACATGGATTTCCGGTAAGGCAGGTAAGCGCCATCGGTTCATCTGCCATGCTTGGAACAATAATGATATCGTACTTACTTAGCAGCCGGTACGCCTGCTGCATAACCAGGTAGCGTACACGGCACACATTCAGGTATTCAACTGCGGGAATAAACCGTGCACTTCTAAACATATTGGGGTAGCGGCTTTGCCATTGCTGCACCATTTTATCATCCTGTCCCGAACGGGTAAGCGGATCAAAAGCCGCAGCAGACTCGGCAGCCCATATAGTAACGAGCAGGTCATTGGTGTGCAGGTTAGAAGGGAAATCAATTGCAGTAACGTGTACGCCGGCTTTTTGCAAAGTGCTGATTACGTTTTTTTCTGAGCTGTTTGCGGGCAAACTATCAATATAATTTTTAGCATAAGCCACTTTTAGATTTTTAAGATCAATATGGCCTGCGTAATTGAAGGGCATCGTCTTTGAGGCGCGGTCTTCATCATCAGAGCCATGAACAGAAGCAAACACGATAGCGGCATCTTCGGCGCTTCTGCAAATTGGACCAATTCTGTCGGATGTAAAAGCTAAGTTCATTCCGCCTGTACGTGCAATGCTTCCAATTGTTGGCCGCAGCCCCGTTGCCCCGCAAACTGCCGATGGCGCTACAATAGATCCGTATGTTTCGGTACCAATCGCAAACGGAACAAGGCCTGCAACCGTTGCAGATGCAGAGCCAGCAGAAGAACCATTGGAGCCTTGTTGTAAGTTCCATGGATTTTTTGTTTGTCCGCCAAACCAGATGTCATCCATTGCCAGTTCTCCCATCGACAATTTTGCAACCAAAACTGCCCCTGCTTTCTCAAGCTGCCGGTACACGAATGCATCTTCATTTATCACCTGGTCTTTGTATGGAGGACTGCCGAAAGTTGTTTTGGTTCCTTTTACTGCAAACAAGTCTTTTAATCCATAAGGTATTCCCTGCAAAGGGCTTTTATATATTCCTTTTGACAGGTCATCATCTGCTTTTTTTGCCTGCTTCATGGCAATGTCTTCTGTGAAACTGATAACACAATGCAACGTGTCTCCGTATTTTTTCAGGCGGTTTATAAAAAAACGGGTTAGCTCAACAGAAGTGATCTTTTTCTGCCGAAGTAAAGATGCCAGTTGTGGTATTGAGTAAAAAGCGAGGTCATTTTTATTTGCAGGTAAAGACACATTTTGAGGAATATTCCATTCTATTTTGTTCTGAGAATTTGCAAAGTGCATTCCCGGCAAAACGGGATCAAACCATTGCGGCAGGGGAACACTGTTTTGAAGATTGAAAGTATGCAGCCAGCGATAATACTGAAGATTTGTATTCAACTGGCTGATCATTGAATCCCTCTTGGCAGGTGTAAAGCTGAGGTCATACATTTTTTCTGTATTGGCAATCTCATCAACCGTTATATTGTTGGTTTGTGCCTTAATTGAGGATGCTAACAACAAACCAAACAGTAAACAAAGCGTTTTTACCTGTAAGTACTTTATTTTCATTTTAGGGGGGATTGTTTCAAAAATAAAGGAAAACGGTCAATAAGTCATTGGTTAAAGTCATTGGGTCAATGAGTCAATAAGTCATTGAGTCAATAAGTCAATTAGCTGTAATACTTCCCGCCGAATAAAAAATGTGCAGTGATTTTTTTTGAGCCGGTCTGTACTACTACTACTATTTTACATCGTTGCGTCGCACACTTTTACTTTTGTTTACTATTCAGCAATGCATAGTCTTATTCAGCTTACAGTATAATAAGTCATTGGGTCATTTAGTTAATAAGTCATTTAGTAGTAGCTGTGTAGGAGCTGCTATGAAAAGATGCGGTACAAGTTCCGATTCAAAGGTGTCTATCGGGATGCCGCAAAGAGCGGCAAGTGACACAACCGGAGCAGAAGAAAGAACAAATGTTTATCCCCAAAAAAACTTACAGTTAATGTCATTGCTTTGACACTATGAATATTGTCCTTTCGAAATTTTATTCTTCATTTATCCGGTTTTGATAGATAGGTATCATTTTGAAAAAAAAGTTAAGATTTTTTAACTTTTTTAAAACTGTTTCTAATTATCCTTCGTACCTGTACTTATCACTTTATATGTTACCCTTGAATCTTATTGTCTTTTAGTCACGCTTTATTTATTTTAAAATGAAAAAATTTTTTATTTATGAGAAAAAAAATTATACAATTTAAAGGTTGGAAGTTATGCCTGATCTTACCCTTTATTGTGTTTTTAACCACCCGCGTTAGTGCTTCCTCACACCGCGAAGCACCGTTAATTGCAAACGATCCCCTGGCAGACAACACAGATGTGTATGCTTTTAGAAGCCCCGATGATACTTCTACAGTAACCATTATTGCCAACTACATCCCTTTTCAGTTACCTGAAGGCGGCCCAAACTGGTATACATTCGGTTCTAACATACGCTACGAGATTCATATCAAGAACGACGCTACGACAACCGGTGACGACATCACTTATCGTTTTACCTTTACCAATGCAAATCAGGACCCAGCCACATTTTTTAGAATTAGACTGGGCAATGAAAATTTAAAAACAATTTATACCTGCGAAAAAAGTGTCAATGGCGGTATTTTCACTCCTATTGTAACCGACGCCGTAGTGCCTCCTCCCAATATAGGCCCACGCTCTATTGATAGTGCAGGCATTGGTTTAGGTAAAAGCTATCAAACAGTAATGACAAGCGCTATTGCTACTGCTACCGGTACCGGAGGTGAAAAAGTATTCGCAGGTCCGGCAGATGATCCTTTCTTCGTTGACCTTGCAGGTGCTTTTGATGTCGGTAATTTTCGACCAGAAAATAACATGACTAATCCGACTAAAGACGGACTTGCCCGTTTTAACGTCCACAGTATTGCTTTAAAAATACCTATCAGTACTCTACAAAAAGATCATAAAACAACTTCTCAGGCTGTAAATATCTTAGATTCAAGTTTTGTGATTGGTGTTTGGGCAAGTGCAAGCCGTATGCAAATGAAAACTATCGCCACAGATGGTACAATGAGTTATTCAGGAAATTGGGTACAGGTTTCACGTCTTGGTATGCCTTTGACTAATGAAGCGGTTATACCTGTTGGAATGAAAGATAAGTGGAACACTGTAATGTCAAACAGCAGTAAAGAGTCAGATTATATTCCTTACTTCGTAAATCCTGAACTGGCTTTGTACATGGATCAATCAAGATTTGGCTCAGCAGTACCATCTTTAAACGCACTTCGTATTCAGACAAAGTCGTTGGGCGCATTTGACTTCAGAAACGACAGTGCAGGTTTGTTTGCAGTAAAAGGCACGGCTGGTGCAGAAGGAACAGCATTTGGAAGTACTTCTCCTTATAAGGATATTTTATTACCAAATAATCATAGCCCACGTGCAGTAGACTTGCTGCCAATATTTTACACAGGTGTTCCTAATTTAAGGCCTTATCAGTTGGCTACAGGTAAACATGGCAATCCCCTGGCTGCCGGTAAACCTTTCATTAATAACTTTTTACCTACGCTTGGCGATATGCTTCGCCTGAATATGGCAGTTCCTGTTACTCCAAGAAATTCTCCTGACTTTAATTCTTTGGGTATAGTATGGGCGGCCGTTTTGGGACTAACCGACAGCAGGTTTACCGCAGACTCTACCCAACTTCATTTTATTCCTAATATGGATGGCTTCCCTAACGGAAGAAGGCTTGAAGATGATGTAACAACTATTGAGTTACAGGCTGTATCGGGTGTTGCCCTGGCTGCTATTGGCTTGTGGTACGATGACTATCCCGGTTCAGGAGATCCTGTAACAAAACAACTAAATAGTGTTTTAACATTTACTTCGGGTCCTACGCATAATGATACAACCTTTCAGGCAGCCTTTCCTTATGTGCAGATTCCGTGGAGAGGCTTCGACTACACATTAAAACCAAGGTTCTAACTCAAATCAAAATAAGAATATGAAAAAATTTTTAAACCTCTTTTCAGCCGTTTTGGTTTGTTTAGTTATCCATCAAACCACGGCATTGGCTTCATCTCACAGAGAAGCTCCGCTCATTGCCTCTGATCCTTTAGCAGATAATACAGACGTATACGCTTTCAGAAGCCCTGTTGATACCAATAAGGTCATTTTGATTGCCAATTATATTCCATTCGAACTGCCGCAGGGCGGACCAAACTGGTATACTTTCGGTCAGAATATCCGTTATGAGATTCATGTAAAAAACTCCGCAACAACTACGGGAGACGATATCACTTATCGCTTCACTTTTACAACAGTCAACGAAGATCCGACAACATTCTTCAACATAAGGCTTGGTAAGCAAAACCTTAAAACAACTTATACTGTAGAGAGGGGTATAGCAGGCACTTTTACTACCATTCTTACCAATGGAATAGTTCCTCCTAATAACATTGGTCCAAGGTCAATAGATGATCCTACGGTTGGTTTGGGCAAGCCTTATGATACTCTTGCACAGAACGCAATAATGACAGCAAGTACAGGCGAAAGAACATTTTGCGGACCAAGAGATGACCCATTCTTTGTTGATTTAGGAGGCGCCTTTGACTTAGGTAATTTCAGAACCCCCGGCAGAGACGGTCTTGCTAAATTCAATGTGCATTCTATAGTGGTAGAAGTTCCTATATCTTCTTTGCAGAAAGATGGTCATAATACTTCGCAGGCTACAAGTATTTTAGACCCGGATTTTGTAATTGGCGTATGGGCTAGTGCAAGCCGGCCTGCTATGTCAACTTTCGACACGACTGGCGGCCCTGCAATGACTTCAGGAGAATTTATCCAGGTATCCCGTCTTGGTATGCCTTTGACTAATGAGGTGATTAATCCTATTAGTCAAAAAGATAAGTGGAATAGTGTGCTTTCAAACACGGCCGGAGAAGCTGCTTACATACCTAATTTCACCAACCCTGAATTAGCCCTTTATATGGATGATTCTAAGTTTGGCGGAGCAGTTCCGGGATTATCTAAATTACGCATTCAGTCCAAATCATTAGGTGCTTTTGATTTTAGAAACGGGCACAAGGGATTGTATGATTTAAAAAGATCTCCGCTTGTAGTAGGTACGGCACTGGACAGTACAAAGTACGGCACGATATTGCTACCCGACAGCATGAGCCCGAGAGCAGTTGATATTTTACCTATATTTTATACAGGAGTTCCCAACTTGCCACCTTACCAGTTATATACAGGTAAAAAAGACGGTTTTCCATTGAATCCAGGTAAGCCTTTTATCAATAACTTTTTGCCGACGCTTGGTGATATGCTTCGCCTGAATATGGCAGTTCCTGTTACCCCCAGAAATTCTCCTGACTTTAATTCTTTAGGTATAGTATGGGCGGCTGTTTTGGGACTAACTGACAGCAGGTTTACAGCAGACTCTACCCAACTTCATTTTATTCCTAACATGGACGGTTTCCCTAACGGAAGAAGGCTTGAAGATGATGTAACAACTATTGAATTGCAGGCTGTATCAGGTGTTGCTTTGGCTGCTATTGGTTTGTGGTACGATGATTATCCCGGAACAGGAAGTCCTGTAACTACAATGCTTGGAAATGTTTTAAATTTCAATGCTGGTATCACACATAACGATACTACATTCAGAGCTGATTTCCCATTTGTTCAAACGCCGTGGAGAAGCTTTAACGGTCCATCTTATATGGGCACATTAATCGGTCTTCCTCTTAACTGGGTGAGTTTCATCGCTGAAAAAGAAGCACAGCATGTAAACCTGAGATGGCATGTAGCTAACGAAATTCATAATAATCATTATGAAGTTGAGTATAGCGTTGATGGTGCAAAATACCACGACATTGGAACTGTACCGGCTACCAACGGCGCCTCAAGCAGTTATGAGTTTGTGCATTCAAATCCTTCATTGGTTCTTACCAACTACTATAGAATAAGACAGGTTGATAATGATGGAATGTCTACACTTTCAGACGTTAAGACTGTCCGCTTCGACCTTCAGAATGCAATCAGTGTATTGCCAAATCCTGCAAGTAATTTTATCAGGATTTATACTAAGCAGGCAACAATGACAGTTAACCTGTTTGATGGAAATGGAAGAAAATTAGCTTCAAAGATTGTTACCAACGGCATGACTGAATTTAATATTTCAATGCTGCCGAAGGGTATTTATCTCGTAGTTGCCGAAAGCAATGGCGTAAAAATAGATACTAAGAAAATTGTGAAGCAATAAGATAAATAAATCAATAGAGATTTTAGTTTGTTACAGCATATAACCCGGTAATCGGGTTATATGCTTTTTAAGAATAATTTAAAGATGTAGAAAGAGGGCATACGAGATTTTAGAGCCTGTTCTGTTATGCTATCAACATTTCCTGCTTAACACCTTTAGGCATTCTACTATTGATATTATAAGGCATGTAAATGGGAATAAATTTTTTATGAGCCGGGCAGTATTGCTACTATTTTTCATCGTTGCGTCGCACACTTCCTCTGAAGGTACTTTTTTTCAACAGTTGAAAACTGCAAAAGACTTCCTTTGCCCCTGTGTCCTTTAAATTGGTTGATGAATTGAAACATTTGTTCTATGTAGCAATGCACAACTTACAAAGCGGAGTACAGTTAAATCCTAATTAGAGGGCGACTCGTATGTTAAGGAAATTTTCTTTTGTAAGAGATACTTTGTCTGGTTGCAATCGTTAAGAAGGCTCAATATAGTATCTGCATGCACAAGTGAGTGACACAAGGATGCTGAAAAAGGGTATACTGTCCATTACCAAAAGAAATCAATTTAAGAGCAGATCATTACAAGGTTATTATATTTACACAGTCAAGCAGGGGCAATGTGTTTCCCCCTAAAACGCAAAAAAGAATTGAGAAATGAAAAAGAAAAATATCTACATTATTTGCCTGGTTGTTTTTTGTGCTGCGGTTGCTGCCATCATTTGGAACTATAACCGAAAAGAGAAAGAGAACGAGAACACGGTATATGAACTGCTTCCGCGCAAAGGCGCTGCAGCAAATTCACGCGAATGGAAAGCAGTACAGAAGAAGGCAAACGACTTATTCGCTATACTGAAACAGGAGCCTAATGATATGAACGCCCTTATGGGACTGTCTGCTTTATACATTCAGGAGGCTCGTGAGACGGGCAATTATATGTATTACGATAAGGCAGCAATGAAATGTGTAAATAAAGTTTTAAAGAGCGATACGGCTAACTTTAATGCCCTGGTGTATAAGTCTCTGATCTTTATGTCTCAGCATCATTTTGCAGATGGACTCGATGTGGCGCACAAAGCACAGCAAATAAATCCTTACAATGGTTATGTGTATGGGTTGCTGGTGGATGGAAATGTGGAAATGGGCAATTATGACACTGCAGTAGTTTACTCTGACCGCATGAATGCAATTCGTCCGGATCTGACTTCTTATTCGCGTGTATCTTATTTAAGGGAAATTTTTGGCAATTACAAAAGTGCAATAGATGCGATGACAATGGCGGTAGAAGCTGGCGGACGTGGAGACGAGCATACTGAATGGACAAGAGTGCAACTGGGCAGTTTGTACGAAAAGACAGGCGACTATAAAAAAGCGGAATACCTGTATAATATGTCGCTCAGTTTCAGACCCGATTACCCGGCTGCATTGGCCGGATTGGCGAGGGTTGCTGTGGCAGCAAATGATTACAAAAAAGCAATATCGTTGTATGAGAAAGCAGATTCGCTCATTGATGACAATACAATGAAGGAAGAACTGGTGGACTTATATCGCCAGGCCGGGCAAAATAAAAAGGCCGATGAGATGGCTAATTTGGTCATTGAAGACTTATCAAAAAATGCACAGGCAGGCGATAAAGACCAGTCAATAGGACACTACGCTGACCGTGAACTTGCTTATGCTTATCTCAAAATAAACAATACAGATAAGGCCCTTGAGCATGCTATGCTCGAGTACAACCGCCGCCCCGAAAACATT
The DNA here is from genome assembly GCA_964251885.1 of uncultured Segetibacter sp. GTDB lineage: Bacteria > Bacteroidota > Bacteroidia > Chitinophagales > Chitinophagaceae > Segetibacter. The sequence goes on from CAXUMK010000008.1 coordinate 24,591, forward strand.
GACGTGAATGAAACCGTGGCCTGGGTGTACTATAATAAAGGAGAATATGACAAAGCCTTGCCTTATATAAAAACGGCTTTAAAAACAAATTCTAAAAACCCTGTATTGTTAAGCAGAGCAGGTCTGATATATTTTAAATCAGGCGAAAAGCAACTGGCAAAATCAATGCTGCAGGAAGCCTCTGTTGCAAACTCTTATGTAGGTTATAACTTAAAAGCAGAGACGTCAAGTGCTATGCAAAGTTTGTAATGAGACAGAGAATAATACAGAATTTGCAAAGAAGAAGTTTTCGGTTGACGGCTTTTATCATCTCAGCAATTTTGCTTGTTATTGCCATCCCCGTATTTGCACACACCATTAATTACGCTTTGGAAAAAGCGCCTACAGAACACGTTGTTTGGTTTTATCTAAAGCTTGGTTACACACACATTTTACCCGAAGGGTTTGACCATATTTTATTTGTAGTAGGTCTTTGTTTATTAAGCAATAAAGTAAAAGTAATTTTGTGGCAGGCCACTGCTTTTACGGTAGCTCATTCAATTACACTTGCCTTAAGCATGAAAAGTTTGATCGTTGCGCCGAGTGCGGTGGTTGAACCCATCATTGCGTTGTCTATTTTATTCGTGGCTGTTGAAAACCTGCTTTTAACCGAACTGAAACCCTGGCGCATACTGCTGGTTTTCATGTTTGGATTGATACACGGGATGGGTTTTGCCAGTTCACTAAATGAGATAGGTTTACCGAGAAATAAATTCCTGGTGTCCATTCTTTCTTTTAATGTGGGAGTGGAATTAGGCCAGATAACAATCATCCTCGCCGTATTTTTATTGATTGTTTTTCCATTAGGAAAGACAATAGGTTATCGTAAAAAGGTGGTATTTCCGCTTTCAATAATAATCGCTTTGATAGCCCTTTACTGGACTGTTCAGCGCATGTTTTTTGTGTAGAACTTAGATAACGCGACAAATAATTCCTGCTTCCTGTTCCTACCCTAATCTCTACCTTCGGGATATCCCCTCTCATCTCATCTTTTTATTTCCTTTTCTTTGCTGCTACTCAGTTATACTTCTATAAAAATACCGTCTTCAGGGTATAATAAATTTCCTTCATTGTCCTTGCTTTGCATCATATATAAACCATAAAAGTTTTATTATTATGAGAAAGAAATTTATAGTTACCCTAACTTTTCTCTTTGTTTTATTTGCAGCAATGCAGGCACAAAAGCCTGCAGAGATGCAGGAAGTGTGGCGCGTAAGCTTGAACCACGATTTCGATAACGTAGGAATACACAATGATATCCTTTATGGTAGTAACGATAAAAATTATAGTGTTTTAAAAACAGCTTCAGGAGGTGTTATGTGGAGCAGTAAGTTTAAAGAAATCAGCGATAAAATCAATAAGATAGACCTGCAGTTTGAGGTGTATGATGCTAATGCACTTTTTATGTTTGATAAGAAGATGGGGAAAGATCAACTTGTAGTGGCTGACCTAACTACCGGAAAAATGTTATGGCATTCAGAAAAATACCAGAGCATTGAAGACCTCGAACAGGTATTTTACATTCCTGAAATTGAAGCTTTTGGTATTATTACCGATAAGTCTTTAAACATGGTAAAAGCACGTACAGGCGAAGAACTTTGGAGTACAGACAAATGGAACACACCGGTAGCCAGCTATATGATCGACAGAGATGAGAACAGCATTACTATGATCAATATGCCGAAAAGTTTTTTAGGGTCGGTTTTCAAAGGCTTTAAAAACCAGATTATAAAGCTAAATACCCAAAACGGCAATGTATTGTGGGAGAATACTTACACCGGCTTAGCGCAGAAAAAAGTGATTTCAGGAGAAAGAGTGGTAAGCTTAAAAACCAAAGGGGATAAGCTTTTTTTGCAGTTTAACGGTTTGCAGGTGTACGATTACAAAACCGGAACGCCACTATGGAAAGCTCATTTTGATGCCACTTTTGATAATGTGGTGGGCCGCATAAAAGGCGGCGGACGTGCAGTAAAAAAAGGCGTGTACGGATGCGTAGCCGACCCAATAGTAGATGGCAATGACGTGTACGTAATAGATATGAAAAGCCGCAGCGAACAATACCTTAGAAAACTGGACTTGAACTCAGGGAAAGTTTTATGGAGTTCACCTGAGATTAAAGATGCAAAGGTGCTTCCGGGGCTTGTAAAAATAAACGATATCATTGTTTTGCAAGTGGGCGGAGCGGTAGAGGTGCAGGCTCAAACTGTAAGAACTATAGCCGGAACCACTACTACAAGGTGGCAGAAATATTATCAGAATGTGGGACCATACAACGTGCAGGCTTTTAAAGCAAGTGATGGCAGCCAGGTGTGGCAATCAGAAAAATTTAAAAAAGGAATAACAAATATTACCAATGACCAAAATGCTCTGGTAGTCTGCAGCGGCAAAGAACTATACAACTTAGACTATAAAACGGGAAGTGAAAAGTATGAAGTCGCTCTCGGCGACGATGATATAAAACTCGCCCAAAAAATCATCAATTCGTCGGAGGTGGAAAGCGCAGAAGTAAACAAAGGCAACATCATTATCGTGGGCGAAAACGGGGTAAGCGCACACGCCATAACTACAGGTGCCAAATTATGGTCGCAGCGTATAAAAGATGGAGAGTTTAATGGTATTTATGGTAAAACTGCCTTCTATGAAAAAGACAATGGAGATGTATTTGCCATAGATGTAAACTCTGGGAAAGCTACTTATTACGATGCACGTAAAGATGCAAAAACCGAGTATAGTGAACAAGGTGATTATTTGTATGTATTTGAAAAAAAGAAAATAACAAAACTTAAAACAAATTAATTGGTGGCGCCTTTAATTTTCTGCGCAGATTACTCTGCACTTTTTAAACGGACATTAAAATATAAAAGGGGTTTGGCATAAAACGCCAGCCCCTTTTTATATGTATAAAACTAGTGTGAACCCGGCAGCGGAACTTCAATTGTCATTGTTGCGTCGCACTCTTGTACTGTTTGTTCAATATTCAGCAACCAGCAGATCATTAAAGCAAAATAAATTTGAAGAGATGGCTTTACTTTTAACATTAAAACGATAAATGAAAAAAGCGCTTGTTATCATTCTTATTCTCTTTATCAGTTCGCTGCTGTTTGCACACGAATATGTATTACTTGCCTACAAATACAAAGTGCAAAAAGGCGATACCCTTGAAATGCATTTATTCGTTGCAGATGGTTTCAACATTCAGCTCGAACGGCCACTGCAAAAAGCTCTCACAAGAAAATGTGAACTTATAACAGAAAACGGGACAACAGACCTGTTGGCAAGTGGAACAGACGGGTCTTTACCAATTATAAACAGTAAAGTTGACTTTGAAGGACTTGGTTTAATACATTTAGAAAGAGATTACTCGAGAATAGCTTTGCCGACTGATAAGTTTCTTGAATACCTGAAAGAAGACCACCTTGAAAACATTATTGTTACTAAAGAACAGGCTACAAAACCACAACGGGAGAGATACAGCCGCTACATTAAATCACTGGTAGTAAGCGGCAGCAATGCAGGCGGTAATTTGTATAGAAAAGTGACAGGTCAAAATTTTGAAATTATCCTGTTGCAAAATCCCTATTTGCTGCACAAGGGAAACGTACTGCAAGCACAAATACTTTTTATGGGTAAACCCCTGGCAAATAAAATTATTACTGGGCGAAATAGAACGGGCAGCGAAAGCTCCATAACATCAACATCACGAACAGACTCCAGAGGAGTATGCGCTTTTAAACTGGTACGCAAGGGCGAATGGTTTATACACGCCACTCACATGATACCATGTCCTGACAAAACCGATAGTGACTGGGAAAGCTTCTGGACTTCTTATAGTTTTCAGATTGATTAACAACCATCGCATATTATGGTATTGATGAAAAAAGTTGTTGCAATACTTCCACCCGCCAAAAAATATTGATTTCATTTTTCATATCAACCGCTGCATTTATTCCCACCAGTGTCGGCGGTTTTTTAGTATCGGGCCATACATAAACCGGACTGCCTGAAAACCCGGCAGATGTACGCCGGTTTATAAACTCAACCGGATAATTTTTAAAGCGGGCGTAGTTGCTGTTTAAGTTAGAGTTAGCTATTACTTTTCCAAATTGTGTTAATTGAAAATGTTTTTCCCCTGCAACATCAGGAAAGCCAACAATAAAAACAATATCATTTTCTTTAAGACGGTTTACTTTGGGAATGCTTACCGGCTGAATAAGAAAATTACTTATGTCATTTAAAGGAATGGCAATAACATCTGCATCTTTACCATCGTACTTTGTTTTGTAAAAATTAGTAGTGCTATCTTCTTTCACTAAATTTATAAACAACGCTCCCCATTCATTATCTGCTTTTCTTTTAAGTATCAGTCGTATTTTTTGATACGGAACTTCAACAGGAGATGCCGACGAAGAATAAAAATAATGGTTAACAACATTGTGATAACTGGTGATGAAATACAACTTGTGTAAATATTCTGTAATAAAACCGGTGCCCTGCAAAACCTGCCCGTTATTATTATAGTTTAAAGGATAAGACTCGCAGTACACCGATGCCTTTCCCACGTCAAATTCCACCTTTTGTGAAAAAGAATTAATAGCTGCCACCAGGAAAATAATAGTAAAAGCGTATCGGGTAGTTGTCATTTTTTTTGATTTAAAAAAACAGCACCGCTGTAAAGAAGTATGAAAGCGATTTTTGTAAAAGAAAGTATTCGTCTAAAAATTCAAACCCTTTTAACATTTTATTCGTAAATTTTCTGCCTGTTCTTTTTCAAATACCTTAATTAACATTTGAAATCTCCTGCAGCATATTACCTTATGTTACTTTACATAACTGTAATGTTAAAACCGCTGATCCCCATTATCAGCGATGCATGGTCTCATGAATTTAATGAAACAGAGCACATTTCACTTATCCATGCTAAATATGGCAGCCATCACCTTCAAAAAGAATTAGCAGATACTAATTCGGATAATGGCAAAAGCAAAAGTCAGAATACAGTGAAATCTACTGACGAAGTTTCTTTTCATATCGTTCAACCGGTTTGCAAATTCGCTTTTGCTACAAATAAAAGCGCACTGCAATATCTCCTTTTCAAACCAGGCAAACTCCCGCTTGTTCTTATTTCTAATCAGGGACCTCCACCCAAATTTTCTTGATAAAAATTGAAAAGTCTGTAATTACTATTCTTGAAACTATAACAATGTTATTGATGCAAAAGCAATAATGTTTTTTGTAGTAGAAGTTACTTGCCAGCTAATAAGTTTTCCCGCTAACGGGACAAGTAGTGCATAGCCGAATAAAGAATAAAGCGTCTCAAGTGTGCGACGCAACGATGTAAAATAGTAGCAATACTGTACGGCTCATAAAAAAACTTCTTCTACATTTTATACGGCTTTAAGTATAGTAAAGGATAAATACAGCATAGTTCGAATTTCTTACTGACTGGTCATTCTAAAAACTTGAAGGATAAAATTCCTAAAAGGAAGATACACAGAGGCATCCTTCTCCTCAAGGGGAAGGAACGAGGATGAGATCAAAGCTTTCTGAAGAGTCAGTTCAGTTACACCATTTTATCAGTACGAAAATAATATTCAACATGTACAAAATTTCACTCATCATAATTCTATTTCTATACTCATTACAATCTATATCTCAAACTGTCATACAGGGAAATATAGTTGACAACAAAACAAGCCTGCCTGTTGAGGGGGCAACAATTACTTTGTTACCGGCTGGGGTTTCTTCCATTACCGATGGAAGCGGCCGGTTTTCTTTTAAAGGTAAATATGACAACGCCACAACTATCAAAGTAAATACGATCGGCTATGCTCCGCAAACTTTTACTATGGCTGATTTAAAAACGAATAAGTCTCTTTCTATTGTTCAGAAGCAAATATTGCTCGAAGACGTAGTGGTGGTTGCAAATGCTGGTAATCAGTACAAACCTATCAGCAAAACAGATATTGCCATGCGTGGTGTAAACAATTCGCAGGAAGTGTTGCGCATTATTCCCGGCATTGTCATCGGCCAGCACCAGGGCGGGGGAAAAGCAGAGCAGATATTTTTACGCGGCTTTGACGCAGATCACGGAACCGACTTTAGGGAAGACGTGGATGGCCTGCCTGTAAACATGGTTTCACATGCGCACGGCCAGGGCTTTGCCGACAGTCACTTCATCATTCCTGAAACCATAGAAAGTGTGGATTTTAAAAAAGGTCCCTACACCGCTTCTAAAGGCGATTTCTGTACTACAGGTTTTGTTGATTTTAACACAAGAAATTACCTCGCTAATAACGCTATCAAATTAGAAGGAGGTATGTTTAATACTTACCGCGCATTGGGAATGTTTAACCTGCTAAGTGAAAAAGCAAAGCAAAAACAACAGTCATGGTACGTTGCCTCTGAGTACAGGTATTCCAATGCTTATTTTGATAATCCGCAGCATTTTAAACGGTTCAATTTATTTACAAAATATACCGGCAAAATTTCGCAAAAAAGTACCTTGACAGCATCGGCCACTACGTTCTGGAGCAAATGGGATGCTTCAGGACAAATACCGGAAAGGGCTGTTGCCAAAGGCATCATTGGTTTTTATGGAGCAATAGACCCTTATGAAGGCGGCGTAACGTACCGCACCAATGCCAACGTACAGGTAGTTACTTCATTAAATAATGGTGACGTCATTAAAAACCAGGTTTACTATTCCAATTATCATTTTGACCTGCATACCAACTTTACCTTCTTCCTGGTAGATACAGTAAACGGTGATGAAATAAGGCAAAAAGAGGATAGAGATTTAATGGGGTATAACGGAAGCTACTTTCATACCAGCTACATCGGCAATACAAAGCTGACAACAGAAGCAGGCGCTAACGTGCGTTTTGATATGACACACAACTCGGGGTTATCTCATACAAAAGACCGATATATTACCTTGAACCAAATAAAGCTGGGTGATATTACAGAATTAGATATCGCTCCATATTTAAGCGAAACGTTTAGTTTCAATAATCATTTCAGCATAAATGCAGGCCTTCGCTTTGACCAGTTTTATCACAAATACAATAATAAATTTCCGGGCGATACTACCCTTCCCGGAGTAGGCATATACAAGGCCAATGCAAATAAGCTTAGCCCTAAATTGAATTTTTATTATCATGTAAATGACAAAGCACAGTTTTATCTCACTACAGGAAGAGGTTTTCACTCAAACGATACCAGGGCAGTTGTGGTTGAAAACGGTTACCAGATTTTGCCTGCCGCCTACGGAGCAGATTTAGGTACAGTGTTTAAACCGGCAAAAAACATCATCATCAATGCTGCGGTTTGGTATATCTATCTTCAGCAGGAATTTGTGTATGGAGGCGATGGGGGAGACGTAAGTTTTAATGGTAAAACGAGGCGAGTCGGATTTGATTTCTCCGGCCGTTATCAACCCATTAAATCTTTATACGTTGATGTGGATTTGAATTACGCTCACGGACGTGCTTTGGATGCGGACAAAGGACAAAATTATATTCCCTTAGCCCCGGTTTGGACAAGCTCGGGCGGACTTACTTATTACAACAAGAATGGCTTTAACGGCAGTCTGCGTTACCGTCACATCGGTGACCGTCCGGGAAATGAAGATTACAGTCTTACTGCAGTCGGATATTTTATAACAGATGCAGTCATTAATTATACCAAGCCCAGATATGAAATTGGATTGGTCATCAATAACATTTTAAACACAAAATGGAAAGAAACCCAGTTTGATACTGTCACCCGTTTAAAGAACGAACCGGCTCCCGTTGATGAAATGTGTTTTACACCCGGAACACCATTTTCAGCCAAGTTGAGTGTTTCTTATTTTTTTAAATGAGTTGGATTGTTGCAGCAGGAACACGCTGCGGCGTGTTCCTGCTCATTTCGTTTATTCAAGGTTGAATCGGTAGGAACATACGCGGCGTGTCCTACGCATTTTCTATCTTTTCCATCGAAATCAAATTCTCCTTTTGCAGATATTGCAAAATATTTGATGCAGCCGTTTTGCTATCAACCAAAAACATTTCATCCTGGTATCTCGATCGTTCGATTATCTGTTCTATTTGTAGGCTGATTGCGTGCTTCTCTATTTCTGACATTATATAGATTTTAGGGTATATAGTTTATTTTGACTGAAAGAGGTAATGAACGTTTAAAAGTTTGCAATAGTTCTGGCAATCTAAATTTTTAAAATGTTTCTCATTTAATGACTCAATCTTTCAAGAGCGCAATCTCTCAATCTCTCAATACAGCTTCTTCCTTATTGACTTAATGTCTCTATGACTTAATGCCTTACTGCCCTTCCTTCCATTTCCCTGATAAACGTAATTTGTTTTCTTCTCTTTATTTGCTTTCTAATGTATAAATATTTGCTAATCAAAATAAATAGCAACATTAAAAGAGTGCTGCTCCGGTTTTTGAAAACAAATTTTTAACCCCATAATTTTTTAATAAAATTTATACCTGCCAAAGATTTGCGCTATATTTTACAGACTTTCGCAGTTAGTTTATATAATACGGTTTCAACTTACATAAAAGTTTTACAAAATGAGCAACACTCCAAAAACCCTGTTTGATAAAGTGTGGGATGCACACGTGGTTCGAAAAATTGAGGATGGTCCCGATGTGTTTTTTATTGACAGGCATTTTATTCACGAGGTAACCAGCCCTGTTGCTTTCTTAGGCTTGCAAAACAGGGGTATCACAGTTATGTCACCTGAGCGCACTTTCGCTACTGCCGACCACAATACACCTACTGTCAACCAGCATCTGCCGGTAGCGGACCCTCTTTCTGCAAACCAGTTAAACCAGCTTGAAACAAACAGCGCCAAATATGGCATTTCTCATTGGGGATTGAACAATCCTAAAAACGGTATCGTGCATGTAGTCGGCCCTGAAAACGGTATCACACTTCCGGGTATGACCATCGTTTGCGGCGACTCGCACACTTCCACCCACGGCGCTTTTGGTATCGGCACTTCTGAGGTTGAGATGGTGCTTTCTTCGCAATGCATTATGCAGCCCAAGCCAAAGAAAATGCGCATCAGTGTAAATGGAAAGTTGGGCAAGGGCGTTACTCCCAAAGACGTTGCGCTTTACATTATTTCAAAAATGACGACCAGCGGTGCTACCGGTTATTTTGTGGAATATGCCGGAGACGTGTTTAGAAACATGAGTATGGAAGGCCGCATGACCGTTTGCAACATGAGCATCGAAATGGGCGCCCGTGGCGGTATGATTGCCCCCGATGAAACTACTTTCAATTATATAAAAGGCCGCGAAAAAGCCCCCAAAGGCGAAGCCTGGGACAAGGCGCTTGCCTGGTGGAAAACATTGCCGACCGACGAAGGAGCAACATTCGATCTCGAATATACTTTTGATGCAGCAGATATAGAACCCATGATTACTTATGGCACTAATCCCGGTATGGGCATGGGTATTAGCAAACACATTCCTTTGGCCGACGACGTGCAGGGTGGCAAGACCACCTACGAAAAGTCGCTCAACTACATGGGTTTCCACGAAGACGAGGCGATGATTGGTAAGAAGGTGGACTATGTGTTTGTGGGTAGCTGCACCAATGGCCGCATCGAAGATTTCAGGGCTTTTGCCTCCATCATCAAAGGCCGCAAAAAGGCTGACAATGTAACGGCATGGATTGTTCCCGGCTCGCACATTGTAGAGCAGCAGGTAAAGGAAGAAGGCATCCTCGATATATTAAACGAAGCCGGTTTTCAGTTGCGCCAGCCCGGTTGCAGCGCCTGTCTCGCCATGAACGACGACAAAGTGCCCGCCGGCAAATATGCCGTTAGTACCAGCAACCGCAACTTCGAAGGTCGCCAGGGACCCAACAGCCGCACCCTGCTTGCCAGCCCCCTAGTAGCCGCCGCCGCCGCCGTGACCGGTGTCGTAACCGATCCGAGAGAGCTAATGGAAGAAGAGGAATTAGCCGTAAGCTATTAGCATTGTAAATATTTTTTTGAGCCGGGCATGAGTGCTGCTATTAAACATTGTTGCGTCGCACTCTTGTACAGTTTTTTCTTTACGGTGCGTGTGAAGCTTTGTCACGACAACCAATTGTAAAATTTCATCTTTGCTCTGTTAAACAAAACAACAAATGGTTATTGCCAATCCCATATACGATGTAGTCTTTAAAAGAATGATGGAGAACGAAAGGGTTGCAAAATTCTTTATTGGGACACTATTGGACGAAACGATTGAAACGGTAGAAGTAAAACCACAGGAATTTACATTCATTAAAGATTTGAATGTTGACGATCCTGCCGTGGAAAAGTATGTGAAAGAAAAATTACAACAAAGGCTTTCCATCAATGTCTTCCGGCTTGACTTTATAGCAACAATAAAAACTAAAACCGGAGAATATAAAAAAGTACTGATTGAAATACAGAAAGCAAAAAATCAAATGGATTTAATGCGTTTCAGGAGTTACCTGGGAGAGCAGTATAAAAAAGAGGAAACCATAGATGGGGAAAAAACCGCTTTGCCGATAACAGCTATTTATATTTTAGGTTTTAACCTTCCCGAAATTCCTACACCTTGTTTAAAAGTCGAGCGTAATTACAGAGACTTGGTAGAAAGCAAAGCTATCATCACCAAGAGCGATTTTGTAGAGAAGTTAACTCACGACAGTTTCATTATACAGGTTGAGCGGATATTAGACAAATACCAAACAAAGCTGGATAAGTTGCTGAGTATTTTTGAGCAAAAGAATTTTGTTGATGACAGAAAAATTGTAAAAGAATTTAAACACGAAATAGACAATGAAGACATTAAATTGGCAACAGACATACTGCACCATACAGGAACAGATCCTGAAGAACGCAGGAAAATAGAAACAGAACAGGAAGCATGGAGAACAATAAATGCAATGTTTGAGGACAGAGAAAAGCAACTTTTACAAGCACTTGAGCAAAAGAACAAAGCATTGACAGAGAAAGACAACATATTGATAGAAAAAGACAACATATTGATAGAAAAAGACCAGGCATTGAAAGAGAAAGACCAACTAATAGAAGAATTGCTAAGAAAACTCAACGAAAAAAACAACTGACGTCTGTCAGTTAAAACAATTAATTTATATGGCGTACGATAAATTTACAATCCTTAAAAGTTCAGCAGTTCCGTTGCCGATAGAAAACGTAGATACGGACCAGATCATTCCTGCCCGCTTTTTAAAAGCTACGGAACGCAAGGAGTTTGGCGACAACTTGTTTCGCGACTGGCGTTACAACCAGGACGGAACCCCAAAAGCAGATTTCATTTTGAATAATCCTGTTTACTCAGGAAAGATACTTGTTGGTGGCAAAAACTTTGGTAGCGGCAGCAGTCGCGAACATGCTGCCTGGGCTATTTATGACTACGGTTTCCGGTGTGTAGTATCCAGTTTCTTTGCTGACATTTTTAAAGGCAATTCAATCAATATTGGCGTATTGCCTGTACAGGTAAGCCCCGAATTTTTAGATAAGATTTTCACAGCCATCGAAGCAGATCCAAAAACACAACTGGAAGTAAACTTGCCCGAACAAAACATCACAATTCTTGCTACAGGCGAGAGTGAACCGTTTGCAATTAATGGCTACAAAAAACATAACCTGATGAATGGTTTTGATGACATTGACTATCTGCAGGCGATGAAAGAAGAGGTGAATTCGTTCGCAGAGAAAAGCTTGTATTGATTGAAATTGTACTTTACTAAGGTTAAAGCAATCCCCAGTCAATTGTCAACCTGATCATGCAGCGGATTGCTTCATGCCTCACAATGACGAGGAGTTTTAACAGCGACATCAAAAAAAACTACCATGGAATGTTCCCTTAACTCTTATCAAACCTTAACTAACTAATTGCTCTGAAAGAGTGGATTACTTATCTTGCGTCTCCAACTATCTTCGCTTCGATCTTGCCATTTGCACTGCTGATGAACGAAATGCGACGCAACGATGATGCTAAGCAAACAAATGTTGGTATCAAAAAAACACATCATTCTTTTACCCATGCAAATAGCTATTAAGCCTGCAGTACGACAAATGTCTGTTAAAAGCAACATCCGGACTGCTCCGCGGCATATAGAAATAATGGACACTACGCTTCGCGACGGTGAACAAACGAGTGGCGTGTCTTTTTCTGCTTCAGAAAAACTGACGATTGCGCAGATCTTGTTAACCGAAGTAAAGGTTGACCGCATTGAAATTGCCTCAGCACGGGTATCGGAAGGCGAATTTCAGGCAGTTAAAAAAATTACAGAATGGGCTGCAGTTAATGGCTATCTCGACCGTGTAGAAGTGCTTACGTTTGTTGACGGGGATACTTCTGTAAACTGGATGCTTGAAGCAGGCGCAAAAGTGATGAACCTGCTTACAAAAGGTTCTTTAAATCACCTGACACATCAGCTTAAAAAGACACCCCGACAACATTTTGCTGAAGTTGCAGAGGTAATTGCACTTGCAAATGAAAAAGGACTTGAATGCAATGTTTACCTTGAGGACTGGAGCAATGGTATGCGCAACTCAAAAGAGTATGTATTGGAATACCTCGACTTTTTGCAGCATCAACCTGTTAAAAGGGTGCTGCTGCCCGATACTTTAGGTGTACTTGTACCATCAGAAGTATTTGCATTTATAACTGAACTGGTCGCGAGGTATCCTCAGTTGCATTTCGATTTCCACGCACACAACGACTATGACCTGGGCACAGCAAACGTACTCGAAGCAGTGAAAGCCGGTATTGATGGCCTTCATCTGACTGTTAACGGAATGGGTGAACGTGCCGGAAATGCTTCTCTTGCGAGCGCTGTTGCAGTGCTAAACGACTATATGAAAGATGTAAAAACATCGGTGGTCGAGAAGTCGTTGTATTCTGTAAGCAAGCTGGTGGAAACGTTCTCGGGATTTAGAGTACCTGATAACAAGCCTGTTATTGGTGAAAATGTTTTTACCCAAACTGCAGGCATTCATGCTGATGGTGACAAGAAAAACAACTTATACTTTAATGAACTGATGCCCGAACGTTTTGGCAGGGAACGTAAATATGCATTGGGCAAAACAAGTGGCAAAGCCAATATCGAAAATAATTTACAGCAGTTGGGTATTCAGCTTTCAGACGCAGACTTAAAGAAAGTGACACAGCGCATCATCGAATTGGGAGACCGAAAAGAAGTAGTTACGCAGGCCGATTTGCCTTACATTCTTTCTGATGTGCTCGATAGTAATATGATTAAAGAAAAAGTACAGATAGAAAATTATGTACTTACTCATTCAAAAAATCTGCGGCCTTCTGTAACACTAAAATTGAGCATTGAAGACGAAATTTTTGAAGAACACGCCCAAGGCGACGGACAGTACGACGCCTTTATGAACGCACTAAAAATAGTGTACAAAAACAAGCAGCTTGAACTGCCGCAACTTACCGATTATGCAGTGCGCATTCCTCCCGGAGGTAAATCGGATGCGCTTTGCGAAACCATTATTTCATGGCTATGCAGCAACGGAAAGCATTTCAAAACCCGCGGCCTCGACAGCGACCAAACGGTAGCAGCAATAAAGGCAACGCAGAAGATGCTGAACCTGATTTAATTTGCTAATTTGCTAATTTGCTAATTTGCTAATGTGACAATTTGAAAATGGGAAAATAAAGAAAGCACATTCACGTCTCTGTCTCACTACTGACAACTCACCATTCACAACTCACCACTCACAACTCACATGAAAAAACACATACTAATCGTTCCCGGAGATGGGATAGGACAGGAAGTAACGTCGGCAGGAAAAAAAGTATTAGACAAGATAGCGGCAAACTTTGGACATGAGTTTACGTATGATGAAGCTTTGATTGGTCATGTGGCAATCGAGGCGACCGGCAATCCGCTTCCGGATGAAACGCTGGAAAAAATGAGGAACGCTGATGCTGTTTTATTTGGCGCTGTCGGTCATCCAAAGTATGACAATGACCCAACTGCAAAGGTTCGTCCTGAGCAGGGTTTATTGAAAATGCGTAAGGAGCTTGGACTGTACGCCAACCTTCGCCCAATAAAATTATTCGATGAACTCCTAAGCGCATCAAGCATTAAGCCTGAAATTTTAAAAGGTGCTGACATCCTGTTTTTTCGTGAACTGACTGGTGATATTTACTTTGGTGAAAAAGGCCGTAAAAACAACGGAGATACCGCTTTTGATGTGGCTGAGTACAGCCGTTACGAGGTAGAAAGAATAGCCCGCAAAGCTTTTGAAGCGGCAATGAGCCGAAAGAAAAAGCTTTGCTCGGTAGATAAAGCAAACGTGCTTGAAACCAGCCGTCTCTGGCGTGAAGTAGTTCAAAAAGTAGCACTCGAATATCCGGAAGTGGAAGTAGAACACCAGTTTGTGGATGCAACAGCAATGTTATTAATTAAAGACCCGCGCCGCTTTGATGTAGTTGTAACTGCCAACCTTTTTGGAGACATTTTAACCGATGAGGCTTCCCAAATTGCTGGTTCTATGGGTATGCTTGCTTCTGCCTCCATTGGCGACGGAACCGGTGTGTATGAACCCATTCACGGTTCGGCACACGATATAACAGGTAAGGGAGTTGCGAACCCGCTTGCTTCCATTCTTTCGGCAGCTTTGTTGCTCGATATTTCTTTCGGTATGAAAACAGAATCAGATGCTGTAATTAACGCAGTTGACAAGGTTTTAAAAGCAGGTTTTCGCACACGCGATATTGCTGATGCACAAACTTCTGCTGATAAAATATTAGGTACGGATGCAATGGGAGCAGAAGTCCTGAAGTATTTGTAGTTTTCCAACAAACCATATACATTCTATTTGTACAAATAATTATGACCCTTTTTGTAACGGGTTCTTTTTTTACAACTCTCAATGTTATTCTTCGCCATACAAAACTTCATACTTTTGCGGCCTTATGCCCGAATTACAATTTCAACTGCAGCATACAGCAGAAAATTCCAAAGCAAGAGCAGGAAAGATAACTACAGAACATGGTGAGATAGCAACGCCGATTTTTATGCCGGTAGGTACGGTTGGAAGCGTAAAAGCTGTCACGCAACAGCAACTGTATAATGATGTACAGGCTCAGATCATCCTCGGCAATACTTATCATTTATATTTGCGGCCGGGCCTTGAAGTACTGGAAGCAGCAGGCGGACTGCATGCTTTTAACGGATGGCATCGGCCTATACTTACCGACAGTGGCGGCTACCAGGTTTTTTCTCTCGCTGCCAGCCGAAAGATAAATGAAGAAGGCGTCACGTTTCAATCGCATATTGATGGAAGCAGGCATCTTTTTACTCCGGAAAAAGTGATTGATATTGAGAGAATTATTGGCGCCGATATCATCATGGCTTTTGATGAATGTCCTCCTTATCCCAGCGAATACAAATATGCAAATGACAGTATGGAGCTTACGCATCGCTGGCTCGACAGATGTTTTACTCAATTTCATGCTACTCCTGGTAAATATGGGTACACTCAAAGTCTTTTTCCAATTGTACAGGGGGGGACTTACAAAGATTTGCGTACCGCTTCGTGCCAATACATAGCTTCTAAAAATGCGGCAGGAAATGCGATCGGGGGACTAAGTGTAGGCGAGCCAATGGAAATGATGTATGATTTTACAGCACTCTGCTGCGAAGAACTGCCTGCCAATAAACCAAGGTATTTAATGGGCGTTGGAACGCCCTGGAACATTCTGGAATGTATAGACCTGGGAATAGATATGTTTGATTGTGTAATGCCTACCCGAAACGGAAGAAACGGAATGTTATTTACAACAGGTGGTGTTATCAATATAAAAAACAAAAAATGGGCAACCGATTTTTCTGTTATTGACGACAAATTACAAAACGAAATAAGCAGCTATTACAGCAAGGCTTACCTGCGTCATTTGTTTGTTGCCAATGAAATTCTCGGGCTGCAGCTTGCAAGTATTCATAACCTTGCTTTTTATTTGTGGTTGGTAAAAGAGGCAGGAAAGCATATTGCAGAAAACACATTTGCAAGCTGGAAAAAGGAAATGGTGCTTGTGCTGCAACAAAGATTATAATGGTTATGAATTTTCTGTCAGCACGGGGAACTTTTTAAGAAACCAACCGGAAGTATGTACCGGAACAGGCTTTAATTTCAACTCTAAAAGTTCTTTATCATCAGTTATAATAAAAATGCAATTATTTTGAATAGCAAGGTCAAAAAGATAGTTGTCTTTAGGATCGGGACTTAAACGGTAAACAGCACTTTCTACTACCTGGCTGGTAATTCTTCTTATGAATGCAACTGTTGCACTCGCCTGTTTATCGCTCATCCAATTGTTATCTACAGTAGCATCGTAGATTTCTGAAAGCATATAATTATTTGTAAAAGGCAGAAGATCATAAGCAATAAAACGACTTAATAATGGAGCAATATTTTTAACCCTTGCATATTTTATCCAAACATTCGCATCAATAATAATTTTGAACATTCTACTTGTAACGTTTTTTTTGTATCGCCTTAATTATATCATCTTCTGAAGTGTCAGTAAAATCTACTTCCTCTGTAATCTTTCTCCATTCATCATTTAATTCATTTTCAAAAAATTTAAGGTATAATAACTTTAGCTCGTCTTCGCTCTTGTGCCTAAGCCTGTCAACCATTTGCGCAAAAGTTGAAGGTAATTGTACATGGTGTGTCATAGCAGAATATATTTATTTCTAAAATTAATTTTATAGGTTTTTCATAAATGTCATTAACTAAAGGTTTTTGGGGACAAACATTTGTTCTTTCTTCTGCTCCGGTTGTGTCACTCTCTTGTACCAAATCTTTTCATAGCAGCTTATACACCCTGCATTATCTGTATAAGCTTCTTAAGTTAATGTCATTTGGGTTTTCATCTTCTTATGTGTGTTTACTATGTTCCCTTTTAAGGTGAATATAGAACTTGTTTAGACCCATCGATGTTAAACAGAATTACCTATGCTCCACATAAAAAACATTTTTCATCTTCTACCGAAACTTATTTCATTTTTGAGGAAATTTTACATCTAAGGTCGCTATTATTTAAGAAATTCTACTGACTTTAGCTTTATCAATTTTATAAGCAGAATACAGTTCTGCTTTACTTAATTAGTATTTGTATAATTAAATTTAAAAAACGAAAAAGATGAAAAAAATGCTTACCACTTTAACTGCATTATTTACAATAGCAGCGGTTAATGCACAAACTGCCGACGAAATAATCGCAAAGCATATAGATGCTTTGGGCGGTAAAGACAAACTTTCGCAGATAACTTCTGTTTACATAGAAAGCAGTACCGAAGTAATGGGAAACGAATCTTCAACAAAAACAACCATTTTAAACGGCAAAGGTTACCGCAATGAATCTAATTTTAATGGACAACAGGTTATACAGGTAGTAACTGATAAAGGCGGCTGGGCAATTAATCCCTTTCAAGGTTCCGGAGATGCAACAGCCTTACCTGCTGATTTGTATAAAGCAGGTGAAGACCAGATATATGTTGATCCGTTGTTTAACTACTCAGCCAGAGGAGCCAAAGCAGAATTAGCCGGAAAAGAAAAAGTAGGGGCTGCCGATGCCTATAAAATAAAGTACACCAATAAAGACGGCGGCGAAGTTACTTACTACATCGATCCTTCTACTTACTATATTGTGCAAGCTGTTAAAAAAGGAAATGCGATGGGGCAGGATGTAACAATTACTATCAATTTTTCTGATTACAAAAAAAATGATTTTGGATTTTTCTCGCCTTATACTGCCAACATCAATATGGGGCAGTTGGCTTTAACGATCAACACAAAAAAAGTAGAAGTAAACAAAACCGTTGATCCTTCCATTTTTGAAATGCCTAAAAAATAAAGCTTTTATAATTACAAATTGTTAAGGGAGACAAGTGACTACCGGCTTGTCCAATGAAGAATGAAAAGTACACGAGTGCGACGCAACAATCGACTCATAGTAGTAATTCAGCCCGGTTCAAAAAAAATCCTACTCACTTTTTCATCCTCGTGCAGTATAAAAATAGTAAAAGGCTCTGCTGCTGACTGCATCAGAGCCTTTTACTTAATAAGAAAACTTCACCGCATACAATGATAAACACTTCGCAAAAATTCAATTAACAACTCTTTCTGCTTAGGACGACCGTTTCCTTCTATCTTTGACAACTTCGCTGCACAGCATGAAAAAACTCGACTGGTATATACTAAAAAATCAACTGCTTACTTTTTTCTATTCCCTTTTTCTGTTTGCATTTATTAGTGTGGTAATTGATATCAGCGAGAAAACCGATGACTTTGTAAGATCCGGTTTAAGCTTTATGCAGATTGTCGATCAGTATTATCTCGGTTTTGTTCCGCATATCCTGGCTTTGCTTTTTCCGCTGTTTGTGTTTCTTGCGACTATTTTTTTTACCAGTAAAATGGCCGGCCGCAGCGAGATCATCGCCGTGCTGGCCAGTGGTACCAGCTTCAACCGTTTTTTAAGACCTTTTTTTTTAAGCGGAATTATTCTCGGTACTATTTTATGGTTAGGAAACCGGTACGTTATTCCCAGAGCCAATGCTATCAGGGTTACTTTTCAGGCAAATTATATTGACAAAAATTCTTCTTATAATCCCTTGATCGCTAACAGAAGCAGTATTTACCTGCAGATCGATCCGGCAAGTTATGCAGGTATCGATTACGACACTGCATCAAAAAGCGGCACTAATTTTTTTGTTCAGCATATTGCAGGTAATAAAGTAGATTACAACCTGCGTGCAGAAAGTATGCGCTGGGACACTGCCACAAAAAAATGGAAGCTGGATAATGTAGTCGAACGGAAAATAGACGGGTTAAAAGAAACAGTCAGCATAACACCTGTATTGTATAAGAGTTACAGTTTTAAACCATTCGATCTGAAGCGCGACGAATACACAAAGGACAAACTGACTACACCTGAGTTAGATCGCTTTATTGCGTTTGAAGAACTGCGTGGCGTAGAAGGACTAAATGCGCTGAAGGTAGAACGAAACAGAAGAGATGCGACCCCTGCTGCGGTTGTATTGCTTACTTTTATTGCAGCCGTCATCGCCAGCCGCAAAGTTCGCGGAGGCAGCGGTGTGCATCTTGCAATCGGTTTTATTGCGGGTGCTGTATTTATTTTAACCGACAGGTTCTCTACTATATTTTCTACCAAAGGCAGCCTGTCACCCGTGCTTGCCGCATGGACACCCAACATCATTTTCCTCTTTGTTGCTTTATGGTTTTACCGGCGCTCTCCCAAGTAGCAACGCCAAAAATGAGCGCAACATTGTGACAATACTTTTGTTGCAGAATACAATTGTTTTATCTTTATTTATCTCTCAGAATATTTAACTTGCTGAGAATAACACATCGCGTTTTTACTCACTTTTTTAAAAAAAATCTCTTTTCATGGTAGTACTAAAAGACAGGTTTAAGGCAAAAGCTGACGAAGCAAATGTTGAGATTAAGTCATTGCTAAAAGAGCATGGACATAAAAAAATAGGCGAAGTAACACTGGCACAGATATACCAGGGAATGCGGGGAATAACAGGCCTGGTAACTGAGACCAGTTTATTGGATGCACAGGAAGGAATTCGCTTCAGAGGGTATACTATTCCCGAGCTGCAGCAAAAGCTCCCCAAAGCAGCGGGTGGAAGCGAACCGCTGCCCGAAGGATTGTTTTACCTGATGCTGATAGGAGAGTTGCCAACGGAAGAAGATGTAAGTAATATAACTGCAACACTGCAGCGCCGCAGCCACGTGCCAAATCATGTTTTCGCTACTTTAGATGCCTTGCCTTTGTCGGCCCATCCCATGACAATGTTTGTTGTAGGCATTATGGCTTTGCAGACAGAAGGCTGTTTTACCAGCCGCTATGCAAAAGGTATGAGTAAGAAAGATTACTGGGATGCTACCTTCGACGATACAATAGATTTAATTGCCCGTTTGCCACGTATCGCAGCCTATATCTATCGCCGCAAATATAGAAATAACGAACACATACACCCAGATGGATTATTAGACTGGAGCAGCAACCTTGCACACATGATGGGTTACGATGACCACAGTTTTCACGAACTGATGCGTTTGTATATGACCATTCATGCCGACCACGAAGGCGGTAATGTAAGCGCTCATACAACACATCTTGTAGGTTCAGCCCTGGGCGATGCTTATCAAAGTTTGGCTGCAGGTATGAATGGATTGGCTGGTCCTTTGCACGGCCTGGCTAACCAGGAAGTGATTAAGTGGATTTTTGAAATGAGAAATGAGATAGGAAGCGAAACTCCGTCAAAAGAGCAGATAGTTGATTATGTTCAAAAGACATTAGCTGCTGGTAAAGTAGTGCCGGGATATGGTCATGCAGTACTGCGCAAAACCGATCCCCGTTTTACCGCCCAAATGGAGTTTGGTAAGAAACACATGCCCGATGATCCTTTGGTGCAGACTGTTTGGAATATTTACGAAGCAGTTCCCCCCGTACTGCAGTCCTTGGGAAAAATAAAAAATCCCTGGCCTAATGTAGATGCGCATAGCGGTGCATTACTGGTTCATTACGGTTTAGTTGAGTACGAGTTCTACACCGTTCTATTTGGAGTAAGCCGTGCTTTAGGTGTGCTTGCCAGCCTTTGCTGGGACAGAGCTTTAGGCTTCGCACTCGAAAGACCAAAGAGTGTAACAACTGAGCTGGTAAAAGAATGGATTGATGGAAAAGGTGAAGTTTGGGAATAATTTTTTTGAGCCAGGCTTTTGAATAACTATTAAGCTTTTGTTGCGTCGCACACTTGTACTTTTCTACTGATTGCAGCATGAAAAAGCAATACAAGGTGGAAAAGAAATACAGTGTCTTG
This sequence comes from uncultured Segetibacter sp., assembly GCA_964251885.1. Lineage (GTDB taxonomy): Bacteria > Bacteroidota > Bacteroidia > Chitinophagales > Chitinophagaceae > Segetibacter. The sequence continues at coordinate 45,508 of CAXUMK010000008.1, forward strand.
CATTCGTTGCAGGACATTTTTTATTTCAGTGATGATTTCTTTGCTTCAGATTATTTCTATCTTAATTATCTCAATCTTTAAATCATGGCAACTGCTGCAAAAACTATCTGCAAAGTCTCTCCTGCAACTGCTTCTACATCATCAAAAACTGCTGTAAAAAAAACTGCAGCATCAAACAAAAAAGAAATTAAATATTCAGATAAATCGCAAGGCCAACCGGAACTTATTCCCATTTTTAACACCATAAAGTCTTTGATGAAGCAGTATGTAAAAGGCACTATAAAAGAAAGAGGAGAGAAGCCTGGAATATATAACCTAGTAAGCGAAAAAAATACAGAAACAGCCGGAAGAAAATTTGATGAAATTTATTTTGCAAGTATCATCATCCAAAAAGGGTTTGTAGGTTTTTATTACATGCCGGTTTATTCAGTTGAAGGTGTAAGAGAACAGCTAAAGCCCGAACTGCTGAAGTGCCTGAAAGGTAAGGCTTGTTTCCATATTAAAAAAGACGATCCCGCCATTACTGAGGGTATAAAAGAAGCGTTGAAAACAGGCTATGACTGTTACAAAAAAAGAGAATGGGTATGATAAAAAAGCTGTTTACTGTAAGTCAGCCTCTGCCCTTTTATTTAGCTCCCATACCAGCGTACTTGCACCTAAGATGGCGGCATCCGCTTCGTTTAATTCACTTACAATCAGCTTTACTTTATTTTTATACATGGGAAGTACATTCTTTTCCATGTACTCTCTTGCTGGTTGCAAAAACAGGTCACCTGCTTTTATTACACCTCCAAATAAAACCACTGCTTCGGGAGAAGTAACCATTACAAAGTTTGCCAAAGCTTCGCCTAATATCTGGCCGGTAAATCTGTAGACCTCCCGTGCTATTTTGTCTCCTTTTACAGCACATTCATATACCAGTCTTGAGTCTATCGCGTCTAAACTGAATTGTCTCAATAAACTGTCCTGGTCGCTTTGCTGCAGCATTTCTTTTGCCGTAAGCATAACACCCGTTGCTGATACATACGATTCCAATGAACCAAGCAAATCTGTTTTCCAGTGTTTTCTACCTCCGCGGATAATGGTTGTATGACCTAATTCACCTGCATAACCATCCTGGCCATAAACAAGCTCTCCGTTGCACACAAGTGCGCTGCCCATACCTGTACCAAGCGTAACCATTATAAAATCTTTAAAGCCTCTTGCTGCGCCATAGGTCATTTCGCCAAGTGCGGCTGCATTGGCGTCATTCGTCAGCATACAGGGAAGGTCAAACTTTTTTGAGATCAGTTTTGCCAGGGGCACTACACCATTCCATCTTAAGTTTGGAGCATACTCAATTATTCCTTTGTAATAATTAGCGTTGGGAGCGCCTGCGCCAATACCAATGATATTTGCATCTTTCCTGAAGTCTTCGATAATAGGCATCAGGTTGTCATACAACTCATTTATGTAAGGCTCAACTGTATTATGCGTATCTGTTCTTATTCTTCCTTTCAGCAGTATTTCTCCCCGATGGTTTACGACTCCATATTCTGTGTTGGTGCCACCTATATCGATACCGATTGCAAGATTGGGACAAGCGTTAGACATGATACTGCTCTTTTTTTAAGACTCATCAAAAGTATAGCAGTTGATTGTAGCATTCTCGTTTTTTTACGGAATGTATGCTCAAAGAAATGAACAGGCAGCTAACTTTTATGCTGCGTATTACACCCTGCTTTTTTCTCTCACATCAGTTTTAATTTGTCTCCTGCAAAATTGAAGCAGTGCCTAAAACAGGATTATATTCAACCCAAGGTCAACCTGCCGGTTGCGCCATTTATAGCGATCATCAATATTGTTTACATTGGCAAGGCCTGAATAATATCGTCCAAAAAAGTTTACATTGTCAAACTTAAGCGATGCACCTGCTACTATGCCCACGTCACTGCTTTTAAATGCAGAAGCTTTATTTGCTTCTAAGAGATTTTCATCATCATAAACAAGAAAGCTATATTGCGGACCGGCCTGTAAGGTGAGTATCCTGGTTACTTTATATCCAAGCAATACCGGGATGCTTACATAATCTACCCTTATTTTGGTATCAGCAAAGGGAGAGCCGTTGGTGTTATAAAATTCTATAAAGTTGTCTGCTTTTTTACTGTTGCTGAAGTTGAAAAGAACCTCGGGTTGAATATTCCATTTTTTACTTAAAGCAATTCTGCTAAAGCCGCCTGCAATAAAGCCCGGTTCGTAAGAATTTTTTATGCCGTTACCCTGGATGTTGTTAAAATTTACCCCGAAGGTTAAACCAAATTGAACTAATTGGGCAGATGATTTAACAGATTGTGTATGACCGTAAAAAGCAATAACAACAAATGCAGAGAGAAGAAGGGTTTTTTTCATGATGATTTTTTTGGTAAAAGTTTTGGTTTGTTAGTACACGTGCATCGGTGAACAATGCGTATTTAATAAAGATTCTAAAACAAAGTTGCTGACCTGATTTTTAAATGAAATCTTAAAATCGGCAAAGAGGTAAAGTTGCAAGGCCAAGAAGAAACCCCCGCCCTAAAGGGAGCTAAGATTGTCAAGGATTAAGCTATAGTACTGCGCTGGCTTCAGCATTTGTATTTCATGCCTTATTTATTAGTCCCTTTTGAGGAATAAGTGACCATTTTGAATGCATGAAAGACAGCAGAAGGTGTAAGAAAGAAAGTTTTTAATCTTACTATAGAACGTATGTTTTTCTTGTGCTTTCTTGAAAAAGCTGCCATAAAAAGATATGGCACAAGGGTGTGACACAACCGGAGCTGCAATAAATACAACTGCCGGTTACCAAAAAAATTACAAATACTAACACATGATAAAGTAGAATTAAATAAATGGAATTAAAGTGAGGTTTTTTATAAACTTGTAATTTATGAAGCAGATAAAGCTTGATTCAGTTTTTAGCCTTTGAAATAGCTCCCTTGTTCCATGTCGGTAATTAGTTCGGAGTACTCCGGATGCCAGCCCAGCTTCTCCCGGGTTGCCTTGCTTGATGCCGGAATATCGAGCGAAGCGAAACCGGCAAACCAGCCAAAATTATCAGCGGCTTGTTCCGGCGCTATAGATACAACCGGAATAGTAAGATGCCTGCCAATCACTTCAGCAATATCTTTAAAGGCAATTCCCTCTTCAGCAACACCATGAAACCTGGTGCCGGTTGCCGCGTTCTCCAATGCAAGCCGGTATAAACGTGCGGCATCGAGTCTGTGTACAGCCGTCCAACGGTTTTGTCCATCTCCTATATATGCCGAAACACCTTTTTCACGGGCGATATTAATAAGCATCGGGACAAAGCCATGATCGCCGTCGCCATGAACGGATGGAGATAAACGCAGCACAGATACCCGTACTCCAAGTGCCGCGACAGCATCTGCCGCCTCTTCTGAAGCTATACGTGGATGTGCAGTGGAGCCGCCAACTGGTATGATATCTTCGGTAGCAAGCCGACCCGGACTAACGAGTGCGGTGCCCGAGGTAACGATAAAAGGACGATCAGAACCGGCAAGCGCTCCGCCGATGGCTTCGATTGCCAGCCTGTCTGCCTCACATACTTCCTTAAACCGGGTAAAATCATGAATAAATCCCGCATGTATAACGCCATCTGATGCGGCTGCACCGCTGCGCAAACTTTCCAAATCTTCTATGTCACCGCGATGCACCTCTGCGCCTGCAGCTATAAGTGCCCTGGCGGCAGAATCTGACCTGGCAAAACCAATAACCTGATGACCTGCGCCAATTAATTCCTGAACTATCGCCGTACCAATGAAGCCTGTTGCTCCCGTAACAAATACTTTCATAAATTGAATTTCTATAAGTTGAGATTTTGTTTACTATGTCTATAAACAAACCAACTACCTGTTCTGTTTTTATTTAATGGTTGCCGCAGCATATTCTTTTGCACATTCTTTCATTTACTTTTCTAAACATTGGTATCTGCTGCTTTCACCCAAAGGTCTTGCAGGTTTCTCCATAAGCAGATGCTTTACTTACTTTAATAATTCTTCAGTAAAATGTATAAAAGGAAAACATTCGGGAATGTGTGTGTCGTACACGCCGTGTTTGTTCCATACCCAGGCAGGATGTGGCTGAATTTCAAGTCCTGATGCGCTTAGCTTTTGAAAACGGCCAAAAAATATCCTCCAGATATCGCCTTCTTTTGGCGGCAACGACCTTCTGTTTGCAAGCCATTGTAAACTTTTCCAGGGAATAGCTATTTCAGCTTCCCAGCCTTTATCAATGTGCGTTTCATCATTTATTTTTCCATTTATTTTTACTGCCGTTTGTAAACCTGCCATATCCCAGTTAAGGAAGGCCCAGCGCAATCCTCTTGGATGCCGTCCCCACCAGAAAGAACTGCCTGTACGGTCGTAGTCTCCTCCAAATGTCATTGCTTTACTGTTAAAAATATCAAATTCCGGTACATCAAATTTGCCTCCTTTCCGGTACGCATCCCGCCAAATGAAGAAAACCTCATAAATGGTATTCAATGCATTCAGCTCCAGCTCATAATAACAATCGCCTCCGTCAATAAAAACCTCGATATCGTTTTCAAGGAAAATAATTGAATCACGTTCCTTTTGTACAGCGCTTACAAAGGGCTCTTCTATCCAAAAGCCGATATACAAATAATCTGCATTCCATAGTACTGCTGCTTGAGTATTATAAAAACCCGGTTTACCCGTTACCATATCTGTGAAACGTGGAGATTTTTCAGCTTTTTGCCACACAGGTTTTGAAAGGTCTCCGTTAATTTCAATTTGCCCTGAAATCTGTCTCGCTGTATAATGAGCAATCTCACTTTCCGCACAACCATATTGTTGTTTCATAGTAACAGGTGCTTGATTGGTTTAATTCAGAATGCGGTTAAAGATATAATGCCCGCTGCATAAGTTGGTGCAATAGATTTTGGGGAACCAGCAGAAGAATAGGAATTAAGCATCGTTGTGTCACTCACTTGTACGGT
>CAXUMK010000009.1:0-3993 GCA_964251885.1 uncultured Segetibacter sp.
TTACTACTATTTTACATCGTTGCGTCGCACACTTGTACTTTTGTTCATTATTCAGAAATGCCCAATCTTATCCCGCGTGGAGTATAACACCCAGCAACGGCAGCGCTGCTGTAAAACACCGGCAACGGCAGGAAAAAAAGCACCCTTATTTCTGCGGCACAAAGATCTGCTTAAACTGGTCTATTAATACACCGTTACCACTAACACTGATGCTGTTGATCTTGTGGAAATATAGAGTTTTGGCGGCAACTTTTTGTTCGTTTTTCCGGGCGGGTTAGTCTTGAATAAAGTAGTGGTTAACGGTTGTTTTATTATGTTTTATATTTAGTTTTAAGCGTTATGTCCACTTATAAACTCAAACGCAGATAGCTTGCCTACAACAACCCTACATAAAAAGTCTCTTTCAGAACGGGATATCTGTACAAAGTTTATAACCCCTGCTGTCGTTGATGCCGGATGGAATATTGATACTCAGGTTCTGGAAGGAAAGTCTTACTTTACTAAATATGGTGAACAGGCAAGACAAGTATTAGAAGCATAATTAGAAAAATATGCTGATGAAGGAATAACAACAATCGAAAATACAGAAGTACTTTCTTTACATCCTTTTGATGATTATGGTTCGCCTGTAGAAATCATCAGGATGTTTGGAAACAAGGATAAACATTTTGAAGTGGTTAAAGAGTTGGAAAAACAGTTGTATCAATTTGCATAATAAATGAAGCCAGCTAAGAAAGATAAACTATATATAGAAATTAGATCCATTCTGGAAGATGCACGTAAATCCGCTTATCGTGCAGTTAACTTTACCATGGTGCTTGCTTACTGGGAAGTTGGCAGACTCATAGTTGCAGAAGAACAAAAAGGGAATAAAAGAGCGGGATATGGTGAAGCTTTAGTAAAAGACCTGTCTCTAAAACTTACTGCGTATTTTGGGAAAGGGTTTTCGGTTGTGGGTCTTAAAAATTACCGGCAGTTTTATCTTGCGTTTTCAGAATCCTCAAAAGGCTCCGCACTGCGGAGCCTTTTGCCCGATACTCAACAAAATCAAAAAAGCTCCGCACTGCGGAGCCTTTCAAAACCTTCCGCAGTGAGTGATGAATTAAAGAAATCATCCGGAAAAAACTCAATTCGCCACGCACTGCGTAGCGAATTGAGTTGGACACACTATCGTCTTCTAATGCGGGTAGAAAACCAAGATGCACGCAACTATTACATCAACGAAGCCATAGAAGAAAACTGGAGCACAAGAACATTGGAGCGCCAGATAAACTCTTTTTATTATGAACGTATTCTTTCCTCAAAAAATAAAAAGAAAGTAAAAGAAGATGCTAATAAAGCAGAAGATAATAAAGTACTTTCTGCCGTCGATTTTATAAAAGACCCTTATGTGTTCGAGTTCCTTGGCTTATCACAAAGATCATCATGGCTCGAAAAAGACCTTGAAGAGGAATTGATTAATAAATTACAATTCTTCCTGCTTGAGTTAGGCAAAGGGTTTTCATTTGTTTCCCGGCAAAAACGCATTACAGTAGATGGCGAGCATTTTTCAATTGACCTTGTCTTTTACAATTACCTTCTCAAATGTTTTCTGCTTATTGACCTTAAACTTGGCAAGCTAACGCACCAGGATATCGGGCAGATAGATATGTACGTTCGCTATTGGGAAGACAATGAAAAACCGGCCTCTGACAATCCAACTATTGGTATTATTCTTTGCAGCGAAAAAAATGATACTATCGTAAAGTATTCAGTACTTAAAGGCAGCAGGCAATTGTTTGCATCCAAATACAAATTATATCTTCCTACAGAAGAAGAACTGAAGCAGGAAATTGAATACGAGATAATGCAATACAAACTAAATAACCCAAATGTCTAACCTCACCTCTACCATAAAATCCATCCAGGACATCATGCGCAAAGACGCCGGCGTAGATGGCGATGCGCAACGCAATTGATTTGCTCGGTCAATCATTTGCCAAAAGCAACCAATTACTGAAACAATTAAAGAAGAATAGGTATGATACAAGGTGCAGTAACTCCGGTTAAACATTGTTGCGTCGCACTCTTGTGCTGTTGGAATGTGCTGGAGCAAAGTGCAAAGCATTTGGTACATCCCGGCGTATTACAGGTCGTTCATCGGCAAATCTTTAATGATCTTTTATTACATTGTATGTAAAAGGAGCAAATAGACATTTTATTTCAACAATTTGAACAAGCTTGTTATCTCTATAAAATATTAAATGCTGCAGTACAAGAGAGTTGTAACAGATATTTGGCCACATAAAATGGGACATTTTTTGACGACACCGGCAAAATGATCGATTTGGCTAAAGGCGCTGTAAGAGAAGCGCAACAGCAGCTAAGCCAGTTAAATGGCCAGGGAAAACAAAGCCGCCAATACGCTTAGCAGTTGTTGCAGAGTGTATTAAAAGAGGCGTTTGAACAGGAGGGGAAAGTGTATGAGATGGAGGAGAAGACCAGACTGGTAATTGAAGACCAATAAATAAAACAGTTGCAATGTTTGATGAATTAAATAAGTATAAAAGAACAGGACATTTTATATTTAAGCCAAGCGACAGTTTAGCTTCTGTTTGTGATGCTCCTAAGGGTTGTAGCGGTTTATATATGATCTACGCTTTAGCAAACGGGAACGTTGATCTTATTTACATCGGCATTTCTGGAAGAAAGGGAACTAATGATAAGATGATACATCGTCAAGATGGATTACGAGGAAGGTTTTTAACGGGAAAGCAATTCGGTGATCTGAGAAAGATAACATGGCCTCAACAAATGAAAATAGAAAACATTGAGGCATTAGATGTATACTGGTTCGTAACCTACGACGACGAGTATAATGATTTTCCAAAAGATCTTGAAGACAAATTCTTGAAGAAGTATAAATCTATCTATGGAAAGTTACCACGATGGAACAAAAAGTAAAATATACCAGTACAGCAATTGCACCATCATCTAAACGATCAATACAAGTAATAAAACCCATTTATATGAATTGCCGTGCCGTTGAAGGGTGTTATTACCTTTTTGCCTAATAAGCGTAACAATAAATATTTACCTTCGGTAGTAGTTTCTTTATTTACTTTAACCCTTTGCTTATTTGCGTTCCAATGTGAAGAATGTTTTTGTCTAGAAGTAATCTGGTTCAACTTCATCGTCCAATTATTTTTATTCATCCGACTGTGTTGCTTCAACCACCACTTTGTTCAAGCGCCGGGTTAATGGAAACAATAAAATACCAGCGACAATTGCAGCTACAACGCTTATGGCAAAGAACACTGCCTTATTATCAAACTTATCCCAAAAGCCAGCGAGAATGCCGGAAATCTTTCCGCCCAAAGAAGTTGTAATAAACCATCCGCCCATTAACAATGCAGTATATCGCCGCGGAGCAACTTTTGACACAAGTGATAATCCAACCGGGCTTACAAATAATTCGCTTATCGTAAACACACCATAAGTGCTGATGATCCACCAGCTTGACACTTTATTTAAATAGATATTGGTTGAAAGACATGCAGCCACCATCACTACCGATGATAAACCGGCGATAATAGTTCCCCATGCAAATTTTCCCGGCGTTGACAATTCTCTGTTTCGTGCTCTCATCCAGCCAAAAAACGCAACAACAATAGGTGTTAAAACAATTATCCAGAAAGGATTGATGGATTGATAGATCTCAGTTGATAGTAATTTTAGATCCTGCCCTTGCTTTGGATATCTTTCCTTTTGCAGGTTTTGAAAATATAAAAGTGTTCCCTGCTTTGTTAATACTTTTCCATTTGCATCTGTTTTTGCCCTGAACTGGTCGTCAACCACCGCAACTTCTGTAGGTTTTGTATTTACCGTTTGTAAAAATCCAAAAGGCGCCAGTGCAGGCTGTATGGCTTTTGGCGCTTCACGGTCAGTATAAGATTCTGCCCAGATAGTTAGTGCAGTGGAGTTTTGATTGTAGATATTCCAGAAGATAATGGC
>CAXUMK010000009.1:4003-10797 GCA_964251885.1 uncultured Segetibacter sp.
AAAAGAATTAAAAGAGTGCTGATACGTTTTCGGTCAAACCCTTTTGCACGATACCAGATGCTCAAATAAAAAATGATGATAGGGATACAGGCAAAAATGAAAGCATCATTTGAGTCTGAACCTATTAAATTACCGGGAATAAACCAGCCAATTGCCCCGGCTATAAACGCAGGTACAAAAACATATAAAAGGATTTTTCCGATAGATAGATCTTCCGCTTTTTTTGGTTTGATCACATCTGCGTGCTTTACATACTTTAGACCAAACGCAAGCACGATCATACTTACAACCATACCCACGCCGGCTGCGTCAAACGCTGCGCCCCAGGTAATATTATTTCGTAAATATGCAGCAACAAAATTGCAAATGAATGCGCCAATGTTTATACCCATGTAGAAGATGTTATACGCAACATCTTTCTTTGGTTTCAGATCTTCCCTGTTATAAATATTTCCCAGCAATGTGCTGATATTGGGTTTAAAAAAACCATTACCAAGTATTGCACACAGCAAACCAAGATACATCACTGTATTACTGCCATTGACGCCAATTAAAAAATAGCCCAATGCGAGTAAGCAACCACCCAAAAAAATTGATTTTGTATAACCTAAAACACGATCAGCAATTAAGCCACCTATAAAAGGGGTTAAGTAGATCAGGGCTACATAACTGCCGACAAGATCAACCGCATTTGCTGTATCTAATCCGCGGCCTCCATGATTGGTTGTATCATGCAGGTAGAGGAAAAAAATTCCTACCATTAAATAGTAACCAAAACGCTCCCACATCTCAGTAAAAAAAAGCACATATAGGCCACGGGGATGTTTCGCTTTTGCAGTCGGCGTTTGATTCATTTTGCTGGTTTAATAGTTATTATGAAAGCTCAAATTAAGCAGAAATTTCAATAACTAATCTCAAATCATTCATACCATAAATACTTTTACTTTCGCTGCTTAAACAATTGTTATGAACATTTTGGTGCTCGGTTCCGGAGGTCGCGAACATGCTTTTGCATGGAAAATAAAGCAAAGCAAATTGTGCAGCCGGTTATTCATAGCCCCCGGAAATGCAGGAACAGCATTGTGTGGTGAAAACGTACATATTGCAGTGACAGATTTTGTATCAATAAAGAAATTTTGCATCGATGAAAAAATAGAAATGCTAATAGTCGGACCCGAAGATCCTTTAGTATTAGGTATTTACGATTTCTTTAAAAAAGTCTCCCCTTCCGGGGAGGTTTGGAGGGGTATCATCATTGGCCCTTCTGCCGCCGCGGCGCAGTTAGAAGGCAGCAAGGCATTCAGTAAACATTTTATGGAACGTTTTCATATTCCGACTGCACGATATGCTGAGTTTGATGAATTGAGTTTTGATGAAGGGCTTTCTTATTTACAAAGCCACACATTACCCATCGTTTTAAAAGCTGATGGTTTGGCTGCGGGTAAAGGCGTTGTTATCTGCCAGAGCGCAACAGAGGCAAAGGAAGTTTTTACTTCAATGATAAAAGACAGGCAATTTGGAGAGGCAAGCGCAAAAGTGGTGGTTGAAGAATTTTTAGACGGTATAGAAGTGAGTGTATTTGTATTAACCGATGGAAAAGACTACAAAATAATAGGTCAGGCAAAAGATTATAAAAGAATAGGCGAAGGCGATACAGGTTTAAACACGGGCGGAATGGGTTGTGTAAGCCCTGCTCCGTTTGCAGATGATGTCTTTATGAAAAAGGTGAAAGAAAAAATTATTGCCCCTACCATACATGGAATACAGGTTGAAAGACTCGAATACAAAGGCTTTATATTTTTTGGTTTAATAAAAGTAAATGATGAACCTTTTGTAATAGAATATAATTGCAGAATGGGAGACCCGGAAACGGAAGTGGTATTACCAAAACTACAGAACGATTTAGTAGAATTGCTTGTGGCTGTTGATAAAGGTGATTTAGCCAGCCAGGCAATAGAAATTGATGATAGAGCCTGTTGCGCAGTAGTAGCGGTAAGTGGTGGCTATCCCGGAAAGTATCGGAGGAATTTGGTGATTTTGGGATTGGGTGATTTTGGGATTGAGAACAGTATATTAGTGTTTCATGCCGGAACAAAAGAAAGTGATGGAAAAATAGTAACAAACGGAGGCAGAGTACTGGCAGTAACATCAACAGGTAGCAGCATAAGTGAAGCAGTTGGTCATTCATTAGACGTTTTAAAAGAAATTTCTTTTGAGGGAATCTATTTTAGAAAGGATATTGGTTACGAGTTTTTTTGATGCTTACAATTTCACACCTACCTGCATCGTAACAAAGTCTTCATATCTTAAATCGATATTTATGACAGATAATAATGAAAGTATCATAGAGGAAGCTTACATAGCTTTTAACGAAAGGGATATTGAGGCGGTACTACATTTAATGTCTTCAGATGTACGTTGGCCAAATGGTTGGGAAGGAGGTTATGTTGAGGGGCATAACGAGGTAAAATCCTATTGGACAAGACAATGGAAAGAGATTGACCCCAAAGTTGTTCCTGTTTCAATAAAGCAAAGAGAAGATGGAAAAGTAGAGGTTACTGTGCAGCAAACCATTAAAGATTTAGAAGGTAGGCTTTTGACTGAAGGTGTTGTAAAGCATGTATATGTCATCAACGAAGGACTAATTAAAAGTATGGAGATTGAAAAGTAAGAATTTTTGTAACTCAGCTTTAGTAACGTGATGCTTTTAATGGCATTTTTCCTCGCACCTTTTTTTGTTTCCTTTGCGTCGTTGCGTCTTTGCGTGCTGTTCCTTTCTGGTTGTGAGTTTTCACGCAAAGGCGCAGAGGCGCAAAGATTATTTTTTTTGAGCCGAACTGTATTACTACTATGAGGCATCGTTGCGTCGCACACTTCCTCTGAAGGTACTTGCTTCGGCAAAAAGAGAGCTGTCATTGCAAGGAGGAACGACGAAGCAATCCCGCTAATAGTAAGCCTGTTCAAACACAATGGGATTGCTTTGGACCTCGCAATGACGAACGGTCGTTATTGGAAAAGTCAGGTTGGTTTGAACTGAAACGCTGGTTGCTATCTTCCGTGAGTACAAGTGTGCGACGCAACGGAAGCAAAAACAACGACTAATGCTGGCTAACAAATTATTATTCAAATTGTAAACTCTTTTTTTTCGTTGTAACTGCGACTTATACACACCTTATTTCGACTTTGTTAATTCGGATTATTTCATACAACTTTGCGCCATTATTTAACATTCAAGGAACTCAAATATAAATGGGACTTTTCAATTGGTTTACACAAGAGATTGCGATGGATTTGGGGACGGCTAATACACTTATCATTCACAACGAAGAGGTTGTAGTAAATGAGCCGTCGATTGTGGCGCTGGACCGTAATAACCTGAAAACTGTTCTCGCTGTAGGAAAACGTGCATTGATGATGCACGAAAAAACACATGAAAGCATTCGTACAATTCGTCCTTTAAAAGATGGTGTAATAGCCGATTTTAATGCCGCGGAACTGATGATACGGGAAATGATCAAAATGATCTATCCCAAAAAACCGCTGTTTCCCCCAAGCTGGCGAATGATGATCTGCATTCCTTCGAGCATTACAGAGGTTGAAAAACGTGCTGTACGCGACAGTGCAGAACAGGCAGGCGCCAAAGAAGTGTACCTGCTGCACGAGCCAATGGCTGCTGCCTTGGGTATAGGCATAGACGTGGAAGAGCCTGTTGGCAACATGATTATCGACATTGGCGGTGGCACCACCGGTATTACCGTTATTGCTCTTGCCGGTATTGTTTGCGACCAAAGCATTCGTATAGCAGGGGATGAATTTACTGCTGATATTATGGAAGCGCTGCGCCGCTACCATAGTTTACTGATTGGCGAGCGTACTGCCGAGCAAATAAAAATACAGATCGGCGCTGCGATGAAAGACCTTGAAACGCCTCCCGATGATATTCCTGTAAACGGACGTGACCTTGTGACGGGTATTCCCAAACAAATCATGGTTAGCTACCAGGAAGTTGCCGAAGCTTTGGATAAAAGCATCTTCAAAATTGAGGAAGCTATTCTGAAAGCTCTTGAAACAACTCCGCCTGAGCTGGCTGCTGATATTTACAGAAGAGGCTTGTATCTTACCGGCGGCGGCGCTTTGCTTCGTGGTCTCGATAAACGGTTGAGCCAAAAAATAAAATTGCCCGTGCACGTGGCAGATGATCCGCTTAAAAGCGTAGTTCGCGGCACAGGCATCGCTTTAAAAAATTACCAGCGTTTTCCCTTTATAATGAGATAAGAGTCCCCTCGATCCCCCAAAGGGGGAAGTGTTAACATGATCTTCTGATGCTACATCATCATACATCTGATTTATTTACTTACCGCCTTACACAGGTATCAATATATTCTATACATTTTCCTAAAGGGACGGTCTTCATGAATCCCCCCTTCGGGGGGCTGGGGGGGCGGTTATGAAAAACATCTTCGTCTTCATAAGAAGGTACTTCAATTTTCTGTTCTTCATAGTATTGCAGATATTGTCGCTCGTTTTACTGGTGAAGTATAACGAAACACACCAGGCTGTGTATGCCGGGGTTGCAAATGAAGTAACCGGGGCGGTAAATCTTCAATACAATAAAGTTCAAAACTATTTTCATTTAAAGGAAAATAACAGGTTGTTGCTCGAAGAGAACACGCGTTTAAAAAATCTGCTTGGAATAAATTTTAAAGGCGCTGACAGTACCCGCATCACAGTATTAGATAGCCTGATAAGAGATACGCTTGGCCGTCAGCGAAAGTATATCTGGCTTCCGGCAAAAGTGGTAAGCAATACGGTTTCGCAGCAATTCAATTACATTACTCTTTACCGAGGCGCTAACCAAGGGGTAAAGAAAGATATGGCTGTAGTAGGTCCGCAGGGAGTGGTGGGAACGGTAATAGATGTAAGCGAAAATTACAGCCGGGTTATGAGCCTGCTGCACCGCAACAGCAAAGTGAGTTCAATGCTAAAAAAGAGTAAAGTGACCGGCAGTATAGAATGGGATGGTAAAGACCCGCATTACATCACTTTGAGAAATATACCTAAAAGTACTCCTGTTGCAAAAGGAGACACCGTGGTAACAAGCCACTACTCGGCTAACTTTCCATCAGAGATTATGGTAGGTACAGTAGATGAAATAACAAAAGACCCGACAAGCAATTTTTATATCATCCGTCTTAAAACGGCTACAAATTTTTACAGCCTCGAATACGTGTACCTGATAGAAAACACCCAATGGGATGAACAACGCAGACTGGAGGCTGCGCCGGTAAAAAATCAATGAGCCTGTTAGTCAAAAATATTATCCGGTTTATTCTGTTCATACTGGTGCAGGTGTACATCCTCAGCCAGATACCACCGCTGCATCAGTTCATTACCCCCTACCTGTACTTTTTATTTATACTGTGGCTGCCTTTTACCATCTCTCGGTTTAGCCTGTTACTGGTTTCCTTCCTGCTCGGCATTACGCTTGATTATTTTTTAAGTACTCCGGGATTGCATGCGGCGCCTTGTGTTCTGATTGCTTATTTACGTCCTTTTCTTATCAACATTCTTATTTCCCAGGAAGGTGCAGAATTAAACTACGCCGAACCATCTATAAAAAGTATGGGCTTTGCTCCCTACAGTTTGTATGTGCTGGTGTTTACTTTCATTCATCATTTTTATCTTGTGCTGATCGAATGGGTACAGTTTGGCAACTTCCTTTATTTTATAGGAAAAGTGACTGCAACAACAGGGGTAAGCCTTATGCTGATATTTGTTACCGAAATGCTTTTCTTTAGAAAGCAAAAGTTCAGGACCAATACAGCATAAGAAGGGATTTTTTAGAATTAGGAAATGTTCAATTCTCAAGATTCAATATTCATAAAAAGGAAGCAATTAAATATTGAGCATTGAAAGTTGTTTATTGAACATTTGTTTTTTAATTGACATTTTCTCAAAGTTGATTTATTTCAGCTTAAGCCAACAGGAAGCAAAAAAAGTTCTTTCATCCTGTTTTTGTTTACTTTGTGCGGCCTTAAATAAAAATTGTTTTTTCTGATGTTTCAGTGTTTTTTTATCATCGCATAAAAATTAGCCATCATGTCTTTAAGATTTCATGCCATCAACAGCCTTCAGAGCAGTACAAATAATGTTGAGGTTACTGCAAGCAGTAAGGTCACTGCTATTTTTGGTGAGAATGTTTTCACGCAAAAAACTGCGAGGGAGTATTTAAGCGATGAGGCTTACAAGAGCCTGGTTACCAGCATCAGGGGTGGAAAAAAAATTGACCGCACTGTTGCAGGCCAGATTGCAAATGGAATAAGGGCGTGGGCTCAGGGTAAAGGAGTTACACACTTTACCCACTGGTTTCAGCCTTTAACAGGTTCCACTGCCGAAAAGCATGACAGCTTTTTTACACTAAAAAGCGACGGAACTGCAATAGAGGAATTTGAAGGAGCCGCTTTAATACAGCAGGAGCCTGATGCATCTTCTTTCCCCAGTGGTGGCATCAGGGCAACGTTCGAGGCTCGTGGCTACACTGCCTGGGACCCTTCTTCTCCCGCTTTCATTATGGAAATCGGCAACGGGAAAACACTTTGTATCCCAACTATTTTTGTTGCTTATACAGGCGAAAGCCTCGACTATAAAGCGCCTTTACTAAAAGCGCTTGCTGCCATAGATAAAGCCGCTGTTGACGTATGCAATTTTTTCGATAAGAACATTACCAAGGTAACACCTACGCTCGGCTGGGAGCAGGAATACTTTGTAATAGACGAAGCGATCGCAAATGCACG
>CAXUMK010000009.1:10807-22723 GCA_964251885.1 uncultured Segetibacter sp.
ATTTAATATTAACCGACCGCACGGTATTTGGCGCTTCTCCGGCAAAGGGCCAGCAACTCGAAGACCATTACTTTGGTTCCATTCCCGAAAGAGTGTATGCTTTTATGAGGGATTTTGAAACGGAAAGTTACAAGCTCGGTATTCCCTTGCGTACCCGACACAATGAAGTGGCTCCTTCTCAGTTTGAGTGCGCACCTATATTTGAAGAAGCCAACCTTGCAGTTGACCACAACACTCTTTTGATGGATGTAATGATGCGTGTCGCAAAACGTCACCGGCTAAAAGTACTGCTGCACGAAAAGCCTTTTGCCGGCATTAACGGCAGCGGCAAACACAACAACTGGAGTCTTGCTACCGATACCGGCGTAAACCTTTTGTCGCCCGGAAGAACGCCCAAGACAAACCTGATGTTTCTTACTTTTTTTGTGAATACAATAAAGGCAGTGCATGATTATGCCGATCTATTAAGAGCCTCTATTGCAAGTGCCGGCAACGATTTTAGGTTGGGCGCCAATGAAGCTCCTCCGGCGATTATTTCGGTTTTTGTGGGTCAGTATCTTAGTAATGTGTTAAGTGAAATTGAAGGCCGTGTAGGTGCAAAATTCGACGAGCAGGACGAGGCGATATTAAAGTTAGACCTTCACCGCAGCATTCCCGAGTTGCTGCTGGATAATACAGACCGCAACCGCACTTCTCCATTCGCTTTTACAGGCAATAAATTTGAGTTTCGTGCGGTGGGCTCCTCGGCTAACTGTGCCAACGCAATGACTACTTTAAACTCAATTATGGCAGAGACTCTCCGCAACTTTAAGAAAGAAGTGGATGGCCTGATTGAAAAAGGAGATAAGAAAGAGGTCGCGTTGATGCACGTCGTTCAGAAGTACATTGTCGAAAGTAAAAATGTATTATTCGAGGGTGACGGATACAGCGAAGACTGGGAAAAGGAGGCTGAAAAAAGAGGTCTGCCAAATGTAAAAACAACGCCTCTTGCCTTGGATGCAATGCTTACAGACAGGGCAAAGAACCTGTTTCAAAGAAATGGCGTGTACAGCCATACCGAACTCGAAGCAAGGCACGAGATAGAACTTGAAAAGTATATCAAGATCGTTCAGATCGAAGCCCGCCTGATTGGCGACCTTGCCGGCAATCACATTTTACCCGCCGCTATTAAATACCAAAACACGCTTATCACCAATATAAAAGGCCTCAAAAATCTCGGCCTCGATGAAAAAAATTATTCAACCCAGGTTGATATGCTTCAAAAGATTTCGGAGCACATCTCTATCATACGCGAAAACACAGACGCAATGGTAGAGGCGCGTAAAGTGTGCAATAGCATGACCGACAGCCGCGAAAAAGCGATTGCATACAACACCCAGGTAAAAGATAAATACTTCGATGTTATCCGCTACAGTGTCGATAAGCTCGAACTGCTTGTTGCCGATGAAGAATGGACATTGCCAAAATACCGGGAACTTCTATTTTTGAGATAATCCCGTTGACGCTAAGAAGTACTTATGGAGCAGGCTACTATCCCTGATGAATCTTCAGTGGCGACGCTCCGTTCAACTGTAGTCCGCTAATCAAACTTTAGTTTTCAATTCTAAAGTGTTTTGCTTTGCAAAGACTCAAATTGATTAGAAAAAACATAAATCGTAAAAAGCTCTGCTGATGCTAAGCTTTTACTATTCTTGAACACAATTAAACTTTCTGCTTAGAATTCTATCCAACTGTTCTTAAAACAAGGCACAAATTTTTAATTGCATAAAACAAAACAGTAAAACATGAAAAAAGCATTTTTAACCTCACTCATTATTATTGCAAGCCTGTCGGCTTCATTTGCACAGGAAGCAGGTTCGGGAGGTTTGCATCGTGGCGGAACAAGCCCTGAAATGAAGCAAAGAATGAAGCAAAGACTAAAAGATGAATTGAAGCTGACAGATGACCAGGCCGATGCAGTAGCCGTTGTTCAGCAGGATTATCAGTTGAAAGCCCGTTCTATAAAAATGGACAGCAACGCCAGCGACGCAGATAAAAAAACGCAATTGAAAGCTCTTGAAGACGACAGAAAGCAAAAGCTGAAAGCAACTTTGTCAGACGATCAAATAACAAAACTGGATGCGTTTATGGATAACATGAAAAAAATGAGAGACCAGCGTCAGTCTCAAAAAGATAGCAGCCAATAGTTCTTCTATGATAAGCGAAACTAAAAAAGGAGGCTGAGAAAGTCTCCTTTTTTGATTGCTGCAAATATTGTTTTCGATGCAGTTGCAATAAAATGTACAAGAGTGCGACGCAACGATGTGTAATAGAATTACCGAAGCTGGTACCAAAAAAATAACTATTCCATTGTAAAACCTTCCAAAAACTTAGTTGTAAAATTTCCTGCCCTGAAATCTTCATTCTGCATCAATTGCAGATGAAAAGGAATGGTTGTTTTTATGCCTTCTATAATGTACTCGCTTAGTGCCCGGTGCATGGTATCAATGGCTTCTTCGCGTGTTTGCGCCATAGTGATGAGCTTGCCGATCATACTGTCGTAATAAGGCGGTATTACATAGCCGGCATATACATGACTGTCTACCCTTACCCCATGACCGCCGGGCTGATGCAGCACCGTTATCCTTCCGGGACTTGGGCGAAAATCGTTGTATGGGTCTTCTGCATTTATGCGGCACTCTATAGCATGCATCTGCGGCTCATAGTTGCGGCCGCTTATTGGCTTGCCTGCTGCGATCTTTATCTGCTCTTTTATAAGATCGAAGTTGATGACTTCTTCGGTTACACAATGTTCTACCTGTATACGGGTGTTCATCTCCATGAAGTAGAAATTCTTGTGCTTATCCACCAAAAACTCAATCGTACCTACGCTTTCATAGTTGATGGCGCTTGCTGCTTTTATGGCCGCTTCTCCCATTTTATAACGAAGCTCAGGATCCATAAAAGGCGATGGGCTTTCTTCGACCAGCTTTTGATGTCGCCGCTGTATGGAACAATCCCTTTCGCTAAGATGCGCGATAGTTCCGTATTGGTCTCCTGCGATCTGTATTTCTATATGACGGGGCTCTTCTACAAATTTCTCCATGTACACACCGTCATTTTTAAACGATGCGCCAGCCTCTGTGCGGGCAGTTGTATATGCCTTTTCAATTTCTTTTTCCTCATGCACCACACGCATACCTTTGCCGCCGCCGCCTGCAGTGGCTTTTAAAATAACCGGGTAACCTATTTCTTTTGCAAGGTTTTTTGCCTCTTGTACACTTTCCAATAATCCTTCTCCGCCGGGAACAACGGGAACACCCGCTTTGATCATGGTTTCTTTTGCGGTTATTTTGTCGCCCATGCTATTGATCATAGAAGGCGTAGGGCCGATGAACTTAATGCCATGATCGTGGCAGATTTGAGAAAACTTTGCATTCTCTGCCAAAAAACCATAACCCGGATGTATGGCATCAGCATTTGTAATTTCTGCTGCCGCCATTATGTGAGGGATATTAAGGTAAGAGTCCGCACTTTGAGGTTTACCGATGCAAACCGCCTCATTGGCAAACTTTACATGCAGGCTATCCTTATCGGCAGTTGAATAAACCGCTACTGTTTTAATACCCATCTCGCGGCAGGTGCGAATAACCCGAAGCGCGATCTCACCACGGTTTGCAATCAGAATCTTTTTGAACATGTTTTTTAATTAGCTGATTTGCTAATGTGCTGATGTGCTAATGCTACAACACATGCTTGTTTTAATTAGTTGATTTGCTAATGTGCTGATGTGCTAATGCAACAACACATGCTTGTTTTAATTAGCTAATTAGCTGATGTGCTAATGCAACAACGAATGCTAATATATTTTTCCATTAGCAAATTAGCAGATTAGCACATTTGCTCACTGTATTTTTAAAAAAATAAAAAACTAAGTAAATAACTTATTGGGCTTTTGCGTTTAGCTGTTCCTAATATTTTGTTTAAAACCTTCTGAATTTCGGATAGTTTTTCGGTTAAGGTTTAGCAATCCGGATAAGTTTGAGCAAACTCACACAATAACAGCCAATACTGTGTTTCATCTGCCTCTTTGGCTGCAATTTTTATTTTATGAATAAAGTCTGCTTTACTTTCAGCATTTTGTGCCTCAAATGAATTAGAACCGATTGAAGTACCTGCCCGCAACAGTTGGTTGCTAATTGTGTACTTCTTCAAACTTTGCAACTGGTCGCAATATTCAACAATGAGTAATGAAAATTCAATACTTAATTTAAGAATTGGATTATTATCAATAAGTTCCCGTTGCATAGGCGAATTTTTACATTGATAATTAAAAACAGCACTTCAAGTATGACAACAATGTTATTTAAAATTAGCACATCAGCACATTAGCTAATTAGCACATTAAAAATCACGGTTCCACCAAAAACAAAGGCTGGTCATATTCTACGGGGCTGGCATCTTCTACCAGAACTTTTACAATGGTTCCTTTTACTTCGCTTTCTATTTCATTAAAGAGTTTCATCGCTTCTATTATACACACGGTTTTACCCACAGACACTTCGTCTCCAATGTTTACAAATGAGGGTTTGTCAGGTCCTGCACTTCTGTAAAACGTTCCTATCATCGGACTTTTTATAGTAAGTACATTATCAGATTGCCTTGCAGTTATTTCAGGTGCGCCAGTACCACCCTGTGCGCTAGTTTGCAGACCCTGCTGCAATGCTGGTGCAACCGACTGTGTAGGAAGTTGTGCAGGTGCATAAGATTGTACAGGTGCAGCGGTCATATAAACAGGTGCCGGTTCTTCTTTTTGCTTAATCGTAATTTTAAAATCACCTTCTTCTATACTCAATTCTCCTATGCTGCTTTTGTTAACTATCTTAATTAATTCCTGAATTTGTTTAAAGTCCATACAACCAGTTTTATGGTTTGAGATTGAAATGCGGGGGTTTTTTAGAAACGGGAGGCAAAATAGCCATTTTTGAAATAATACAGCGGAAAAGGTGAACTTTTCTATACTATCAAAAATTTCGTACCCCCTAAAAACAAGGCATTTGCTGTTTTACAACAGGTTATACTGCAAGCTGGATAAGATTCCCGTAAACCGGACAAGTAGTGCATTGCTGAATAATGAACAAAAGTAAAAGTGTGATCCTTTTCTTTCCTTCCACTGGAAGAAAAGAAAACGACAAATCCATGATTGCAAGGATGTAAAATAGTAGTAATGCAGCCCGGCTTCAAAAAGACACTGCACTACATGTCCTGTTCATACGCATAGGCGTCAACTTAAGAGTTTTTTGTGGACGAACATTGGTTTTTTGTGGTACATCGTTGTGTCACTCACTTATACAGCAAACCTTTATACAGCTTTTAACCCAAAATCTACTTGCCTTACTGTCACAAACTACATCAATTGAGGCACTTTTTCTCTAAGTTGACGCCAATGCGTCATTACGGGATTTTTATGCGGCAGGAAGTATAAGTACATTTTGAAGTATAAGTACATTTTATTGCTTCAATTGATCTCCTTTTTTAAGTACTGAAAAATCAGAGATGCACAACAAGGGTGTAATTAACAATGGTAAAACAAGACTTCTGTATCGTACGATTGCGCCTGTGAAAGGAATAGTATATCCGCAGATTAACAGAATTGTAATGGAAAGCATCCATAAAAAAGGAACAATGGAAGGCATTTGTTTTTTTCTGTCGATAAAAAAAAATGAACTCATAGTAAGAAAGACAAGAAAGAGAGTTTCACCAATGGCAGGTATATAACTTATGTTGTTCACCTCTGTTATATGCGGACGAAAAAAAGCCATGTCTAAAGCATGCGGTAAAAATGAAATAAATCCTGAGAAACCGGGTTGTAATGGAGAAGTTTTCACCTCAGAACCTGCGCTTAAAAGCAGGAATTCTTTCTGCTTGAGAGCAAAGTATGCAGGAGGATTTACAGATGGAAAAATGTAAGAAATAATAAAAAACAGAAAAATGCCGGTTATACAAACACTGAAAAAAATCAATTTCTTTTTATCAGGATATTTTTCTGAAAGCATCCAGCAGAAGATGGCCGGTAACAGGGCAAACAGCACATAGTTGCGTAATGAAAATATAAGTAAGGCACAAAGTAAAACGGCTAACAAATGTTTAAAAGATCCTTCGCAGGAAAAATATTTAAAACATGAAAAGATAATGATGCCAATTGCTGATAAAATAAGCCCGTCTTTATGTATGCCACTACACCAAAAAAGAGTTGATGGCAACAGAAAAACGCCACAAATAATAACCCATTTCTTTGAAGGGAATATTGTATAAAGTGTTTTAAAAAGCGCAACAAGGCCTGTTATAAACAGCAGGTTGAATAATATAATGTTGGTATAATAGCTGTTATGTGTGAGCAGGTTCATTACGGCCATTATTTTTACGGGTAGATTGCTTTTTAGATCATTCCAGTAAGTGTTTTCGCCGCTGAACAAATTGCCGGTTCGGGCATATCCATAAGTAAACAAATCTTTTATAAAACCGGCAGGATTATGCAAAAGCCATTTCGTTTCCTCTACACTTAGGCTGTAAAATCTCCACGTGTCTGAGCCGGAATAGTATTTAGGTAGTTGATAAAACATTCCATAAGCTGTGCCCGCCAGTACTTTTATAAGAAAAAGAGCTATAAGCGTCCATTTTCCAATTTCCGATTTTTTAAAAAATGGAATAACAGTGATAAGAAAAGAAATTAGTACCAGGTAAAATATAAATATGAATATTTCCAATAAAACAAGATTTATACTTAATCAATCAGGTGATTTTTTACTGCGAAGAAAACAAGGCCGGCTGTATTTTTTGCTCCAAACCTTTCCATTAAACGCTCTTTTATGCTTTCAACAGTCCGAGCGCTGATTTTCATTTTTTCACCAATTTCCTGGCTGGTAAATTCGAGGCAGATAAACTCGAGCACCTCTCTTTCTTTATCGCTTATTTCCAGCTCCTTGGTCAAAACAGGAACCCGTTTATTTTTGCCCTGTGCCTTCCTGAGCAAAATTTTGTTTACAAAGTTGTTAAGGTAATATCCCTTTTCCATAACATCGGTGATGGCTTTTTTTATTTCTGCCGGGTCGGTAGTCTTCAGCAAATAGCCGTTGGCCCCGTTTTCCATAAGATGAATAACAAAGTTCTCCTCTTCATGCATCGTTAGCACTATTATAAAAATATCGGGATAATGTTGGCTAATATATCTTGTAGTTTCAGCTCCGTCTTTTACAGGCATTCTCAGGTCCATTAAGATCACATCTGGTTTAGCTTCATTCAGACCGTCGAGCAATTCCTGCCCGTTTTCGGCCTCTAAAACAAATTTTATATTAGCGTAATGCCTTAAAGAAAGAATAACTCCTTTTCTAAAAATTTTGTGGTCATCAGCTATAGCAACTCTTATTTCGGCCATACTCAAACATAAAAAAAGAAAAGGAAATTTTTTTCAGGAAAGATGAAAGTTTTATTTCTCATCAAAATCTTTAGGGATATCAATCGTTGATTTATAAAAAGACTGAGACGGGTCCTGTTCGTACAGGATGTCTCCGTGAATGACTTTCAATCTGCTTTGAATATTTTTTAATCCAAGTCCCACATTGCTCTTCGACATCTTAATAAAATCTTCCTGTGTAAGGCCTTTGCCATCATAGTGCAGACGGATGATCATACTGTCTTCACCATTGTGCTGGGTAAGATGAATAAAACTTGAATTACTATGCTTAAGAATATTATTAATTAATTCCTGAATTACCCGAAAGACGATCAGCTCTTTTTCAGGTTTTAACCTGATTTTATAATCGTGAAATCTGCAGTTTACATTTAAAGCGCCAGCACCATTTATCTTCTGAAAAAAATCATTTACTGCACTTTCAAGGCCAAAGTTTTTAAGGGTTGGGGGCATTAAACTATGAGAAATATTTCTGATTAGCTGAATGGCTTCATCAATAATTTGTTTGGCATTATAGATAGATTGAAGCTGAACCGCCTTATCCAGGTTTACCATATTTTCGGTAAGGTACAACCTGGCGGTAGCAAGCAAAGGTCCGGCATCATCGTGCAGATCGGCTGCTATTCTCTGCCGTTCTTCTTCCTGCAATTTTATAGAGGCGCGTAACAATATCTTTTGCTGCTCTGCTTCCATTTGCTGCATTTTCAATTGATACCTGATAACTTTTCTTTGATGAAATATAATAAAAGTTATTAGGGCAATTGCTAAAAACAACATCCCAATAGTTCCTAATAAAAGCGATGATAAAACATTAATAGATAATAAGATCATGTGCCGTCGGCATTCCTTTTAAGTTAACACGTATTTCCTTTCTGGCGTTGGTGGTTTTTCATTAATGCACATAGCTATAGATAAAAGGATTGTTCTGATGATAGTGAATAAGTAATTGATGAAGTAATACTTTTCCTGATCAGCAGTATCTAAAGAGGGCAAATACAGAAAGAGAAAAAAAGTTCCGGCAATATAAATAAAGTAAGCAGTTACTACCCAAAATCTTGCAGGAAAGCCTGAGGGATTATTTAAGACAATTACCTGTTCGTAGTAGTAGTAGATAATTAACGCAAGAACAGAAATGTTCTCAATATTAAGACAATTAGTGAAATATACATTTTTTCCATTTTTCAACAATAGCCATAACCATATAAAGGTAAAAGCGGCTTCAAGAAAAAAAATGATTTTCTTTATAAATGTGCTTTTTATTATTGTAGAAAAGAAATAATAAAGAGAAAGCGTTTCTATTAAAATGAAAGTATTATAAAATATAAAGTTCCCTTTTTGCTGAAGTATTGCATAAATTCCATAAAGGTCACTTATGAAAGAAAGGAGTATTAAAAAAAAAATTACCTGCAAACCTTTATCATATATCCTTTTTTTGTAGGACAGATAAAAGATTACAGGTAATATCTCTGAAAAAACAGAAATGTTTAATATGGTATTTGGAATGTTGATGCTATAGTTTGAATCAAATATAAACAACTTTTCGAATCAAACTATATTATCAATTCATACAACTACCAGGTTGCTTCAGTAGTAGTTTGTCCATCACAATAAGGAGGACAGCTTCTAACGCCGGCAGTTACTATTCCTTTGTGTTTTGTAATTTCACCATTGTTACCAACGGTGTTGTAATGTAAAATGTTCTTTCCATTTGCATCAACTCCTGCTAAAACTAACTGGCGGATGCCAACTTCATTTAAAGCATAAAACATTCTGATGCCCACAACGCCTGGTTGGGCCAGCATGTCTTCGATAATGTTGCGGCCTAAAAAATGAGCCATCACTTCATCGGGGTTTTGCTGATAATGCGACTTAATCATTTTGGCGCCTTTTTCATAGCCAATGTTTTCGCCTAAATCAGCAGAATAGCCTTTTTTCTGTGTGTAAACTTTTCCTTTTACAACGAATAGTTCTGTGTCTGTCATAGTTTTACTTTTTATGGGGTTCGGTTAAATAGATAAAGTAAATTTCCCACTTTGAATATTTTCCACAAAGGGGACAGTTTAGTAAAAAAACGTTAGCTTGGCAGAACTACATGATAATAAGAAAGTTATGAGTAAAAATTGTAGATTATTTCTCAAAAATCGGGTATAAATACTACTACTTACAGTAAAAATACGGTAGTAGTACGTTGTAAATTAATGCGATACATGAAAAACTACCTGTTGTTTTTACGTTAATTCGTGAAAGAAATGGTACTTTTTACTATCCAACTCTATTAAAGACAAATTAACCAGTACAGTTATGGAAAAATTGATTCAGCTTGCGTTAGCAGATGATCATAAAATTTTTAGAGACGGCATTAGAATGGCGTTGAAAGGAAAGGAATATATAAGGATATTATGGGAGGCGGAAGATGGAAAAGATATGATGCATAAACTGATACTTAAGAAGCCCGATATACTTATAATGGACATAAAAATGCCGGGAACAGATGGCATAAAAGCGCTGCAGCTAATTAGAAAAGAATACGAAGAATTAAAGGTTATTATTTTAAGCATGTACGACGACAAGGAGACAATTACCAAAATGATGGAATACGGCGCCAATGCTTACCTTACCAAAACAGCCGATGCAGAGGAAATATATAAGGCCATCATTACCTGTATGAATGATGATTTTTATTTTAATGATTTGGTAAATTCTGCTGTTTTGCTCAAGCTTCAAAATAAAAAAACAGTCAGGAGGTTTTACCCTGTCAATGTAAAATTCAATGAAAAAGAATTAAAGATATTAAAGCTTATAAGCGAAGACAAAACAACCGAAGAAATATCAGAAAATGTTTTTTTAAGTCCCCGTACAGTTGAGACAATAAGACAAAACATGAAAATAAAAGTAGGTGCAAAAACCATAGCCGGTTTGCTTATGTATGCAATGCGTAACCGGCTTTTAGAATATTAATAATAGTATGTCTTACACTCAATGCAATTGTCAGATCGGTTTTGCCCTAACATAATCTGCGCTTTCTTCGAGGTATAATTTCAATGCAATAAACAGTTATTTTACGATAATAACTTTCTGCAAATAATATAAGCTCATTACTTTTCGTTATTATTAAATATCTTTCAACTCTATATACTACTAATAATTTAATTAAGAATATTTTACTAATAAATGAATACAGACACTAATGATAAAATAAAAGTACTCATTACTGATGATCATGCTTTATTTAGAACAGGTGTAAAAACTGCCTTATCGCATTACCGGGATATAGAGTTTATAGGAGAAGCTGAAAATGGAATGCAGTTACTAAACCTTGTTAAGTTTTTGCAGCCCGATGTTATTTTATTAGACATACAAATGCCTATTATGGATGGTATTGCTGCCTTGCCTGAAATTAGAAAGATATTGCCTGACACAAAGATTGTTATGCTTACAATGAACGATGATATAAGTATGATTAGCAAACTAATGGAGATTGGCGCCAATAGCTATCTTACAAAAAATAGCGACAGCGAAACAATTTACGAGGCCATAAAAACAGTACACGTTAAGGAATATTTTTTTAACGAATACACTAACAAAGCCATGCTCTCGGGATTGAAGAACAGAAGAATAGTAGAAAGTGCGATGCCTGATGACGCAGAGCTAAGCGAAAAAGAAATACAGGTTTTAAAACTGATGTGCGATGAAAAAAGCACAAAAGAAATTGCCGATATAGTTGATATAAGCCCGAGAACAGTGGAAGCTATACGCGACAGGCTAAAAATAAAAACAGGCGCTAAAAGTACTGCAGGATTGATTTTGTATGCCGTAAAACATGGAATAGTGGAAGGATAATCTTCCTAGGTTTTTTATTCCTCAAAAATTGTTCATCTTCAATATTTTCTTTTTATTCGGCAATAGGTTGTCGTATTTTAAATATAGGAGTAAATGTATGTCATTTACTCACCTTTCCAGATTTCCGCACTTTTTCTTCGGGGCAATAAATTCCCCTACTCGGCTACTTTACAGTAAAAGTTTTCTTCTCTACCCCGATACCTGTAAGCTGCAACGACTTCCATTCAGCGGGAAGTTTTGTTTTTAACTGAGTGATGCCTGCAGGGGTAATTTCCAGTCCGCCAAAACCGTTAAGCATCGCCTGTATCATTCCTCCTGCACCGGTCGAAAAGTAAGGATTATTGCCCGAAGCTGTCTCTGCAATCACACCAAAAGGAGGCCGCATATTGGGCGTATAACCGACCTTAAAAGCTTTATAAGCTTTAGCAGGATTGCCTAAACGCGAATACAAAATAGAGAAGATAGCATGTGTCATTGCCGGGCCTTCGCCTACCCTCGGCTCATAATATTCCAGGTCTTTTTGAATAGCGGCCGGTTCAGTAACTTCCTTTAAAGGATAGGCGAGCAGGTTTACATCACCCTGCTTTATTTTTTCTCCAATATATGCTGCATGTTCTTTTGTTACA
>CAXUMK010000009.1:22733-36086 GCA_964251885.1 uncultured Segetibacter sp.
CAAATTTGAGGATAGGAATATTATTGTACACATTCATCCAGTCGGGGTCGGGAGTTATGCCAAGAAGTGTTGCCGCTTCTGTAGCATACTTTAGATTGGCTTTAGCGGCAGCATTGGTGAATGCATTGTTATCTACATTCTCAGCCCACTCATCGGCGGCTACTACATTTTTTATATCGTATTTACCTGCTCCGTTTCTTTCTACACGACTTGCCCAAAAGTCTGCTGTCTCTTTCAATAAAGGATAGCCCTTTTCTTTTAGCCATTCTTTGTCGTGAGTGACAGAATAATAGTTCCAGGCAGCAATTGCTATGTCGGCAGTTATGTGATGCTCAAAAGGGCCGCTAAGCGCCCAAACAGGCGTTTCTTCATTTCCACTGGCAGCGCTTTCCCAGGGAAACATCGCCCCTTTGTAACCGTGAGAAAAGGCATTGTGTTTAGCAGTTTCTAACCGCTGGAAACGGTATTGGAGTAATGACTTTGCAATGTCTGGCTGCAGTAACAATAAAGAAGGATACATCCACAATTCAGTGTCCCCAAAAGCATGACCATTGTAGCCAAGTCCGCTCAACCCCATTGGCGAAAGGCTGTAGGCAGTGCCTGCTCTTGCAAATGAATACAAGTGATAGATCATGCTGTGCACTTCACGCTGGGTAACATCATCACCATCGATAACGATGTCGCTTTTCCATAATTCATCCCAGGCTTTATTGTGAAACTGCAGCAACCGGTTTCTGCCTTCCAAAACGGCAAAAATGGTTAGGCGCTCGGCTTCATTTAAAGGGTCATCATCGTGCGCAGAAGTGATAGCTGAAGCAACGACTGCGAAATGATATGTTTCTCCTGCCTTTAGCTTCTTTTTAAACTTAAGCAGGTGCATATTGTTGTCCCACATTTCATGAATAACAGATGGCTCTGACCCATGTGGCTCATCAAACAAAAAACTGTTTGATGCAGCCATTAGTAACTTTCCGGTAGGGCTTTTGGCTGTTGATGTGAGCAGTGATATTCTTACATGAGGCCGGTCAATTTCGTTGTAGTAGTTCTGCACGTCCTTTAGCATATCAGGCGCTTCCATTACGCTTGCAGGGGTTATATCAATATCTTTTTGTGCAGTTATGGTAACATCAACCAAAGCAGTATACGGCAATTGGCGCAATGAGTAATGCGTATAGCTTACGGTTGCTTTATCGCCAAAGCTAAAGCTTGTGGTCATGTTTGCATGCTTCATGTCGAGCACCTGCTGCACGTTTTTTACCTGGGTAAAACTCTCTATTCTTGTACCGTCTATTTCGAGGTACATATTTACAAAGTTGAAAGTTTTTAAAATGTTGCTCACCCTGCCACGACCATATAAATCAAAGGCTCCGTTGAGTACTACATCTTTCACTTTAAATGGTTCGGGAGAAGATACAATGCCAATCATGCCATTGGCAACCGTTTCACCAAAATAGCTGGAAGGATTTATTGAAGAGGCTTTAATCGTCCATACATCCTGGCTGTAAGTCAAATTGAAAATAAGGCACACAAAGGACAAGAGAAAGAAAAATTTTTTCATATAAGCAGTTTGATAATCGTGGGTAATTGATTTACAAAGTCAATTCTTTAATTGTTCAAAATAACAATCAAATGTATGATAATATAAAACCTTATAAAATGCAGGTATAGTAACAGGGTGCATTCCAAATTCCCCTGCTTAGGACGCAACAAAAGCAGTATACACTAAAGGGTTGATTTAATGCTTTTAGAAGTGGTGTATATAATTGTCGTTTTCTTTTTTTTGAAGTCAACATAAGTTCTTTATGGAACTTCTGTTGTGTCACTCACTTGTACGATATCATTTTCATGGCGGCTTTTTCCTTTGCATAATTTCTTTTGCGACAGCAACAACAGAGAATCAAAAGTTAAAGTGAGTTATAGCCTGAAAATATTTCTGACCATTTGTATTGCAGCGATGCATCCATTTCTTGTCATTGACCTATAACGTTACGTTTTATATTTCTTACAATCTTCACTAATACTCCTGATCATTTCTGTATACACTTCCCTCCAGCCCGTAAACATTTTATCTGTTCCCAAAAAGTGATTGTGCCAGATGGTAATGAATAAACCCTTTACCTGTTTGGTAATTTGGTAATAGTAATTCATTTCCTTCAATGCCTCTTCGCCTGAATAGTGCTGTTCGTAGTAAGAGTTTGCATCCATGTAGCAGAAAGGACAAAGGGTTAGGTTTGTGGTTTCTTCTCTTGGCAAATCGTACCAAAAATAAGGTAAACAGTAAGATGCTCTGAAGCCGTTTATACTTCCGTAGCCCATGCTATAATCTTCTGTAATTCCTGCTTCAATTAACCTTCTGTATGTTTCCGGCAACTGCATTCTTATATAATGCTGGCGGCTTTTTGTAACTGCCTTACCCGAAATACTTTTCAGTTGTTGTATTTCCTGCTTCAATAATTCCGGCTTATCCCCGCTTTGCCATGAAGGATGAATGCCAATTTCATATTTCTCCGAATGTTGTTTTACCAGCTTTTTTAATACCTGTTTATGGGGAAGGATATTTTTATCGTACTCTTTATTCCTCCGGGCAAGTAAAAAAAAGTAAATTGGTTTTAAAGCGTATTCTTCATGTAATTTATCGAGCCATTCGTAGCTGTCAAACGGGTCCTGCTGTTTTCCAAAAAGTACATTCATTCTTTCTTTTACCAAAGCCCATTCGCTATGCCATGCTGAATGCATAAAGCCACCCAGGTTTCTTACAGCCCCTTTATGCAGATAACTAAAAGCGATGTCGATATCGTAGGTGGGAAAAAAGGTGAAGGGTGTAGGGTTAAAGGTTACTGATGGAAACTTTTGCGTTAACAGCTTAACCAATTGCTGCAACCAGCAATTTACTATTGGCAACTTCAAAAAACCTTCTTTGAAAGCAATGCTGTTTTCATGGGCATATCTTCCGTACATGTCTTTTGTGTGTGGCAGGTATTCTTCGTAACGGCTGATTAAATAAAATGAAGCGGCAAAGATGTCGAAAGGAAAATCACCATCAGTTTGAAAAAAGGCTTTTGAATGGTTGTAATCAAAACAAGCGATGTGCTGTTCTTTTATATCTTTTTCGAATAAAAGGTTTACAGGCGCTATCCAGACCTCGTCTTCAGTTATTTGTTGAGGTGAGTAATTTATTTTAGCGTCTGCTGAATTTGCAAAAAGGACTTTATCGGTAGTGAGGGTGAAACTTTGATTGCCTGCTGCAGACAATAAAGTAGAAAAGATATAGTCTATCCTTGGAGATGAATATTGAGTGTAAATAAACACGAAATCAAGGATTGTAAATCTCCTTAACGCTAAAGGAAATGTTTAATGCAGAAAGAGAAATAACCTGTTCGTCTTTTGTCAGCGTTTCAGCAAGCCATTCTCCATCTTCCTGTTTGTAATAAAAAAAAACCACCTGCTGTTCGGGTTCTACACAAAGATAGTATTGAAACGTTTCTATCTTTTGGTACTGTATAAACTTGTCGGTTAGGTCGTATTTGCGTGTAGCATCTGATAAAACTTCAGCAATCAACAAAGGTTTTTCTGAATAATATTTTTGCAGTTGAGGATAACAAACTGCAATATCAGGATAAAAGAAATTGCCTTCCGGTGTTTTAATTTTATAATTTTCAAAAGCAACTTTCCAGTCTTTTCCCTTTAAAAGCGACCTGCAAAGAAGATACAAATTACCTACAGTTTCAGTATGATAGATTGATACTCCACTCATCTCATATAAGTTTCCATTAATCAGTTCATGCTTAAGTTCGCTCTTCTCCTCAAAAAGGAAATATTCTTCATCAGACATCTTTTTATGCGGCGTGATTACTTTCATAACAATTTCCTTTATCCAAATTTATAATATTCTTTCTATGCCGAATTGTAAAAGTTAAATAGAATTACTGCAGATGAACGAAATGCGTCGCAACGATGCTCAATCAAAGCTATACAGCCTGTACCAAAAAAATCTTCACAATCATATATCTCCTAAAGATATTTGTATTAACGCTGTCATCCGTCATCTCGCATCCGTCAACTCCCCTTTCTCTCCTGCCACATTTCATTAAAAGTCTTTGCACTAAAATTCAAATCACCTCTGTGTACAGTCCAGGCTTTAAAGACTTTATTTATCATCCAGTTCTTTAGTTTTCCGTTACCCATATTCATCATCCTGCGGCTGAGGCTGCCGGTTTTCCAGGCTTTCCAGGCGGCTCGTTCGCCAAACGACGCCATACCAAACTCAACTGCCTCGTGCCTGTTTTCGAGCAGCAGTTCGTGCAGGTTGATGCGCACGGGACAAACTTCGGTACAGTTGCCACACAACGACGAGGCATTGCTCAAATGCTTATACTCTTCCATATCCTGCAGGTGCGGTGTTATCACACTGCCAATCGGGCCGCTGTAGGTAACCTCGTAACTATGCCCGCCAATATTTTTATAAACAGGGCAGGCATTCAGGCAGGCGCCGCAGCGAATGCAGTACAAGGCTTCTCTTGTTGTTGGGTTTTGGAGCAGGTTTGTGCGGCCATTGTCGAGCAGTATTACGTACATTTCTTCGGGTCCGTCGGTCTCGCCATCCTGTCGTGGGCCGGTGATTATTGTATTATAAACTGTTACTTTTTGACCTGTTCCGTAAGTTGCCAGTAAAGGCCAAAACAAACCCAGGTCGGCCATTGTAGGAATGATCTTTTCGATGCCCACAACGGCTATGTGCGTTTTAGGAAAGGCGCAGCTTAACCTTGCATTGCCTTCATTTTCTGTAATCGCTATAGCGCCGATGTCTGATATAATGAAATTGGCTCCGGTAACTCCTACTTCAGCCTGAATAAATTTCTCACGAAGCTTTTGCCTTGCCACCAGCGTTAGTTGTTCGGGAGTAAGGTTAGATGGAGTTCCCAGCTTTTCAGCAAAAAGCTTCGCCACATCTTCCTTGCTTTTGTGCATAGCCGGTGTAACAATATGATAAGGAGGTTCATCATCGAGTTGCTGAATGTATTCGCCCAGGTCGGTCTCTACGCTTTCAATTCCCTGCTTTTCCAAAAATTTGTTCAGGTGAATTTCCTCCGTCACCATGCTCTTGCTCTTCACCAGTGTTTTGCAATTCTTTTCTTTGCATATTTTTTCAATCTCTTTCAATGCCTGGTCTGCAGTCTCGGCCCAGATCACTTTGCCTCCACGCTTTGTAAACTGCATTTCAAATTCTTCCAGTTGCTGGTCGAGTGTTTCTATTGCACGCCACTTGGCGTTCTTTGCCCTTTCCCGCGCCACCATTACGTCGGTAAACTGCAGCTTCGCTACAGGCACTACGGCGTTGTACCTGTTTATATTAAAATTGATCTTTCGCCTGTGCTCACGGTCGTCAGATTTTATGGTGCTTTTTGCTTTAAATGTTTCTGCGGTTTCGGTCATGGTTTTGTTAATTAGTCATTAAGTCATTAGGTCATTTAGTCAATTAGTGATTGAGCTATTGAGCTATTGAGTCATTGAGTCATTGTTGCTTTTTTTTGGAGCCCGGCATTGAAGCTTTTATGTATCATTGTTGCGTCGCACACTTGTACATTTTCAGCCATATTCAACGCTTCAGCTTTTAATTCTGTTGTCAAACATAAAGTTATCGACTTCGGCGATGGAAACTTTTTTGAAATCAGGATGTTTGGTATTAATGAGGTAATTGAATTCTTTATTGATTATAGCCGATGGGATTTGCAATAACAATGTTTCCTGTTTTTTGTACCAATTGTCTCCAATTTTTTGAGTGTAACCTTTTTGCTCTTGCTCTTTCCAGTTTTCAGGAAGTGAATTCAAATCTACTACAGTTATTTTGGCGTCTTCCTCAATTTGAATAATTACACTGCTAAAGTTCTGCCCGATAAGTAATTTATTGCTGGTATTAACCACTACTTCAAGGCAGGCAAGTGATAATGAAGATGCAGCGTAAATTACCATTTTGCCTCTGCTGTTCCATCTGTTTTCCTGGCCGGAAGCCCTTAGCTCTTTTGCATAAATACTTTGAGAAATTCTATATAGCAACATATCTGTTAAGAATAATCACCGTATTCTATTTTTATCAATTCATCAATCACCTCATTTATTCCTGTAGAGGTAGTTAGTAAGGTATCCGGCACAACATTATACAATCCAAAAGCAGGAGCAGAAAGCCAACTGTTAAAACTTTTGGCGCCATCAAAAATGCCTAACCCTTTATAGTACAAAGCAAATAATTTAAGCAAAAGCTCACTTTGAATTGTAGGTAATTTTTTTGCGCCTGAAGCGTAATTCTGTAAAGTTTTGGGAGTGGTATGTATTAATTCTGCAACCTCTTTTTGGCTTTTTCCAGACAGAATTATAAAATCATTGACTGCGGATACTGCGAGCCCGTTTTGTGCATTAGCTATAAGGTCACCGTTTTCTTCGAAAAGCGGACGATACGTTTTTAGGATGTCTTCAGTTGAAGAATTTTTTGCAGCAGGCTTTATACTCTTTTCTTTATGCAAAGGTCTCAAAGCTGTTTTTTCTTTTTTATCTGTTTCCATCTTTTGACGGACAGCGGTCATAAAAGGTAATTTCTATAAAGATAAGAACATTTTCGCGTGGGTAGAAGAAGTTTTACTTTTTCCCTTCAATGTGTTTTGCAGTTGCATCGAGCGTTTCATAAAACTCCTCGCCGTACTTTCTTATAATGGATTCCTTCAAAAAAATATAAGCTGGTACTTTTAGCTTTTTCCCCAGTTTACAGGCAGCGGCACAAAGATCTTCGCGTGGTTCATAATTTAGAAATTCAGTTTTTCCGTCTTTGCTCTTTTTTGATCTTATGGGAAAGAGATGACAACTTATCGGTTTCTTCCAGCTTATTTTACCATCGTTGTATGCCTGTTCTATTGCACATTTTACAATGCCCTGTTTGTCTTTGTAGCCATAAGCGCAAATTGCACTGTTGACAGTTGGCGTTACCCATCCAAACTCGTGGTCATACACATATTTTCCTACCTTTTCTATTTCGCGAACTCCTTCCGGAGACATGTAAGGTTTTACTGCATCATAAAAATTAATAAGGTGGTTCAGTTCGCCAGTTTCAAGCGGAGCGCCTGCATCACCGTCTTCGCAGCATCCGCCTTTGCATTTGGTAAGATCACACACAAACTGCTCTTCAACTACCTGGTCACTTATAAGGATGTTATTAATTGATATCATACACTTTTATAACTGCTCTTTTGCGAACTTAATTTTAATACGAAGATAATTGTAAAATAACCGCCTGCATTAGGAAGGTGCTAAAAGCAAATAAGATTGCTGATTTTTTGTTGCAGTTGAACGGAGCGTCGCCACAAATGCCGCATAATGAACTAAAGCCGGAAACCAAAAATTTTCTAAAAAAAGTGAAGCAACTTAGTTCGCAACTTTTTCACTTCCACTTAAAAGTATTGATTAAATGCCTTACATCCTCCACCAAGAACCGGTTAACTATGCCTAAAGAGTCTTCGTTTGGGGTAGCGTCAAAATACAATGCTCCTCTAAAAAAGTGCTTCGTGCTGTCGGTTAAAAAAAACTGGTTGGCAGTTGCCACGTCACCGCCAACTTTAAAGAAGATTCCATGAACATGGTTGGGCGTCGCAATAATCGAGTCATCAATGCTGTAAGCTTTCATCGTATGCTTGTTGGTCATTGTGTAGGCATCATTTACCAGCTTGTCGTATTTATTTTTTCCAATCTCTTTATAACTGGCATACACCCTGCCGTTAAACTGCGGAAAGTCGATATTAATCCACCACGGATTTTCGGTTGCTTCTCCAAAAAAGCTGCTGTCCTTTACAACCTTTGCATAAGTTGGATACTCAAAAGAATAAGGATAACCCGGCACATCGAAAACCTGGTATTGCCTTTTAGGAAAGGGGATTTTAAAATAACCTCTTGGCTTAGGCGTATAATCGCTGTTGCACGAAAGAATGACGACAGACAACAGGCAGACAACAGAGAGAACAATGGCTGAAGTAACACTCTTATGGTAAGATCGGGAAGGAATAAAAGATAATTTTTTCAAGAACATTTTATTGAAGAGGCAAATCTACATTTACTCTTTCTCATGTGGTCTTATGGTAACCTTAATTTTTTGCAGGCGGTTTTTTTCGACTTCCAATACTGTAAATTCAAAATCACCGCTTGGTATCACTTCATTTACTGCGGGTATTTCGCCTGCCAGTTCAAGCACCAGTCCCGCCAAGGATTCGCTTTCTCCACGCACTTCATCAAAAGTTTCCATTGGCAGTTCCATTACCCGGCAAACATCGTGTATCATTATCTTTCCGTCGAATACATAATTGTATTCGTCCACTTTTATAAAAGCAAGGTCTTCTTCATCAAATTCGTCCTTTATATCCCCGATTATTTCTTCCATTATATCTTCAAGCGTTACTATACCGCTGGTTCCGCCAAACTCGTCTACAACTATAGCAAAATGAGTTCTTTTCGACTGGAACTCCTGCAACAGATCTTCAATCATCTTTTGCTCGTGAATAAAAAATGGCGGCCGCATTAAAGCCTGCCATTGAAAATCACCGGGCTTGTCCAAATGCGGCAAAAGGTCTTTTGTATGTATGATGCCGACTACTGCGTCGAGGTCTTCTTTATATACAGGAAGCCTGCTGTAATGCAGTTCTTCCACCCTTTTTATAAGATCGCCAAATGAGGTAGAATGCTCAATTCCGCTTACATCGAGCCTGGCCTTCATTACCTGCCTGGCTGTTATGTTGCTGAATTTTACAATTCCCTTTAAAATATTTTTTTCTTTTTGTGAAGCTTCACTTTCGGTCGTTATATCTATTGCATGGTCAAGCTCCTCAAGACTGTAGGCGCTGTTTGATTTTTTTGCCAGCTTTCGTTCAATAAAATCAGAAGTTCTTACAAGCCTTTCACTTAAGCCTTTAAACATGTAAGAGATGGTTTCAACCAAAAGACCTGCATCTTTTGCAAACCTGATGTTGTTTTGGGTTGCCATCACTTTTGGCATTATCTGGCCAAATAAAACAAGCAAAAAAGTAACCGCCAGCACTTTAATTAAAAACTCTACCCACCATAACTGGCTGTTAAATTCAAATAAGCCATCAATAATAAAATTGGAAATGATGATAATCGAAATGTTTACAAAACTGTTTGCAATAAGCAGAGACGCAAGCAGTGTTTTGGGCTCTTCCAGCAAATCTACAATACGCTTATAAGGTGCCTGCTGCTTGGTCTTAAGCATATTGATATCCTTGTAAGAAAGCGAAAAAAAAGCGACCTCAGCTCCTGAAACAAAAAAAGATACCAGCAGCAAAATGATTAAAAGAAAGATTAAAATAGTAGAAGCCTGTGTATTGATAACAGCAGGAGTAAGAGCGTGTAAAAAATAAAGAAACTCCGGGTGATGGTCCAAAACGACATGGTTTGGTTAACAATATAAAGGGAATGTGGCCTTTATGCTTAGTGCGAATATATCAACTTAAGTTTTAAAAAGGCAGGTCTTCAGAGGTCTCTCCAACCGGAGGAATATCAGAGTTACTTATACCTTCGAGGTTGTCATGATGGTTTCCTGTATTAAAACCATGTCCTTCGCCCCTTTTATCCAGCATGATCAGGTTATCTCCAACGACTTCTGTTGCAAATTTTTTATTGCCTTCCTTGTCTTCCCAGCTACGGGTTCTCAGGCGGCCTTCTATATATACAAGGCTTCCTTTGTGCAAATACTTCTGCGCTAGTTCTGCAAGACCCCTCCATAAAACAACAGTATGCCATTCTGTTTGAGATACCAGTTTTCCGCCCCTGTCTTTGTATGTCTCGGTTGTTGCCAAACTAAATTTTGCAACTCCTATGTTTCCTTCCAGGTATTGTACATCCGGATCTTTGCCAAGGTTGCCAATAAGTATTACTCTGTTTACACCTCTCATGATAGTCGTATTTTTAAATTTACTTCCGGTGATTGGTTAGCTGTCTAAAATTACTTTTTTTACACAACAATTCACCCACAACAAAAAATAATCTTTTTATAATCGGTTGGAAAGCTTTTTGTTACCATCGGTAACTCTTATAGCATCACTGTTGCGACGCTTCTTTCAACTGCAGCTATCAATGAGTCTTTTTTCACAGTATGCTTTTTCAGCCTGTTTGGCTCACTCCTCAAAAACTGAACATTGCTGCAGATATTGATTAATAAACTTTGGAAAAGCTACGGTAGATAAATCTTTTTTATTCACCCTTACATAATGCTGCAGTGAAGAGGGAACTGACTTTAGTTTTACAGTTATAAATTTTCCCTGCACGTTCTGATGCGTTAATTGCTGTTTATAAATTCCAGATATTCTTTTAACGGAATAGCTATCAATCCCCAGTTGATCATAAAGCCATTTTTTTATGGCGTCGGGTCGCCAGCTTAATTCTCTGTCCGATTCATACAAATAAAACTCATACAGATTCTCCCATATATCCTTCTCGACGCGTTTCCGTACTAAAACTTCTTCTTTTACCATAAAAATAAAACAGGTGAAAAACCGGTTTTTCCTGATAAGCCTTTTTTCTTTTACGGGAAGTTGGTTCACCAATCCTGTATTATAAGCAACACACTCTTTTTGCAGAATGCAACTCTGACATTCGGGAATTTGCGGCTTACAAACGGTTGCGCCAAAATCCATAATTGCCTGGTTGTATGTCGCAGAATCATCCTTTACAAGCATTTTATCAGCTATTTCAGTAAAAACCTCTTTCCCTTTTTTTGAATCAATGGGAATGGCTTCCCCAAAAAATCTTGCTAAAACCCTAAAAACATTCCCATCAACCACCGCATGTGGAAGTCCATACGCAAAAGAAGAAATGGCAGCAGCAGTATAAGGGCCTATTCCCTTTAGCTGCAATATGTTTTCATACGTTTCAGGGAACTTTCCATCAAGGTTGTTCAAAATGTACCGGGCAGTAAAAAGTAAATTTTTGCAGCGTGAATAATAACCCAAACCTTCCCAAACCTTAAAAACTGTTTCATCTTTAGCCAAGGCAAGGCTTTTAAGTGTTGGAAATTCTTCAACAAAATTATTATAATACGCAAGTCCTTGCTTTACACGTGTTTGTTGAAGTATAATTTCACTAATCCAAATTCTGTAAGGGTCTTTTTCACCCTTCCATGGCATGATTCTTTTATTTCCACTCAAATGCCATTCAATTATATTACTGGTAAAGGTATTTTTCATATTCTACCTTCAAATGTAAATAAAGGCATGTTTCAAAAAAGCATAAAGAGTTAACTAATATAACAAAACAGGGTTTAAAAAATAACGGTTGGCTGTTAGTCATGTGCAAAATGATAATGGCGTAAGTGTTGAAAAGATAAAACAAGTACCCAATGAGAAAGTCAGACTTAATAAATCAGATTTCAGAGAAAACAGGCATACCTAAAGTTGATGTTTTAGTTACATTAGAAACAATGTTTAAGGAAGTGAAAGACAGTCTGTCTCAAGGTGAAAACATATACATTCGCGGTTTTGGTAGTTTTATTACAAAAAAAAGAGCCGCTAAAATAGGCAGAAACATAAAAAGAAATGTTGCGGTTGAAATCCCCGAACATTTCATCCCTGCTTTTAAGCCTGCCAAAGAATTTGTAAGCGAAGTAAAAAGTAAGAGAAAGCACGAAGGTGATGTTGTTTCATAACTTTTAAAATGATACGTCTCGGGCTTTTAACTTATCTGATTATTAAACACTCCTCATTTCGTTTACTTTTGCCTCAAAATCAGGAATTGTGAAGAAACAACAACTCATTCTGGTTACCTGGGGCATATTATTATTTATTCTTTTATTTTTCTTCGGAAATACCATTCCTCCTAAAAAGGCAGAACCTGTAGTTGCAAATACTCCGCACCAGGAAAGAACTATTAATACAGAGAAATTACTTACACATGCAAAGGAAAAACTTACTCCTCAGCAATTAGAAAAAGTGACTTCATTAGAAAACACCGTAAAAAGAGGGGATGTAAAAAATCAGCAACTTGCAGTATATCATAAGCTTGCTTCTTTTTGGGGAGACTCTGTAAGACTGTTTGAACCTTATGTATATTATACGGCAGAAGCAGCTAAGTTGGAAAATTCTGAAAAAAGCCTCACCTTTGCAGCCCATTTGTTTTTAAACAATTTGAAATCGGAGACTGAACCTGCGATGCAGAACTGGTTAGCAACAAATGCAAAAGATCTTTTTCAGAAAGCTTTGGAATTAAATCCACGTAACGACAGCAGTAAAATCGGATTGGGCGCCTGTTACATTTTCGGCAATATATCCGACAATCCCATGGAAGGCATCGCTGCAATAAGGGAAGTAGTACAACGTGACCCAAACAATATGTTTGCCCAGCTTATCTTGGGACTTGGAGGTGTAAAAAGCGGGCAGTTTGACAGAGCGATTGAGCACTTTACAATAGTAGCTGACAAAGAACCGGATAATCTGGAAGCTGCATTAAACCTTGCTGAAGCTTATGATCAGAAAGGAGACAAAGCAAACGCGGTAAAGTGGTACAAAACGGTTAAAGGAAAAATTCCGAATCCTGAAGCCCAAAAAGAATTAGATGCGAGAATAAAAGCATTAGAATAACATTTTTATAAACTAAATTATTAAGATCATGCCTTGCGGAAAGAAAAGAAAGCGTCATAAAATTGCCACACATAAACGTAAAAAGAGATTGAGAAAAAATCGTCATAAGAAGAAATAATTGTATCGTCTCCTCCTCTCACAATAAGCAATGCCGGAGAGTTAAAAGTTTCCGGCATTTGCAACTTTCTTCTGGTTAGCCAACCACTGTTTTGCAACTTTTACCTTATCTTATCAATTTTCTTTAAAAAGTGGCAGGATAACATTCGTGTTGGTACAACACGGCGAAAAACTGGTATGTTCTCTTTCGGGAGATCTTGTGTGAATTTTTAAAAGTTGCAATTTTGAACAAAGAATTAATTATAAATTCTACTCCGCAGGGAGTGGAAATAGCATTACTTGAAGATAAAAAGCTGGTAGAACTGCACAACGACAAAACGGATGCAAGTTTTGGTGTAGGCGACCTGTACCTGGGGAAAGTTAAAAAATTGATCCCCGGATTAAACGCTGCATTTATTGATGTCGGTTTTGAGAAAGACGCCTTCCTTCACTATACAGACTTAAGCCCTTTTGCCCGTTCGATTTTAAAATTTACCCAACTAAGTATTGTCGACAAGTCAGAAAATGGTTTAGACTTTACAAAGTTTGAGGTAGAACCTGAGATTATAAAGACCGGCAAAATCAACGAGGTTTTAAGCGGAAAGCCAAATGTTTTAGTACAAATTTTAAAAGA
>CAXUMK010000009.1:36096-36616 GCA_964251885.1 uncultured Segetibacter sp.
CATTGCGGCAAAAGGCCCGAGGCTTAGCTGTGAAATATCTTTGCCTGGCCGGTTTGTGGTACTCACTCCTTTTAATGATATAGTGGCTGTATCCAAAAAAATACATAGCAGTGACGAGCGTAAACGTCTTCAAAAGATTGTGGAAGCCATTAAAGAAAAGAATTATGGCGTCATCGTTCGCACAGCAGCCGAGGGAAAAAATACATCAGAACTGCACGAAGACCTTACTGCTTTAATTAATACGTGGAGAGGAATTCAAAAAAGTTTGAAAGGAGCAGAAGCCCCCGCAAAGATATTGAGTGAGCAAACAAAGGCAACAAGTATGCTGAGAGACCTTCTTACAGAGGATTTCAACAAAATTGTAGTGAACGATAAGGGGATTTACCAGGATACAAAAAACTATATTCAGAAGATCGCACCTGAAAAGGCAGAGATAGTGGGCATGTACCAGAATGGAGTTTCTATTTTTGACCATTACGGTATTACCAAGCAGGTAAAAAGCGCTTTTGGAAAAACTGTT
>CAXUMK010000009.1:36626-50058 GCA_964251885.1 uncultured Segetibacter sp.
AGCGGTGCTTATTTGATTATTGAGCATACAGAAGCCTTGCATGTAATTGATGTAAACAGCGGCTATAAAAGCGTTAGCAACAACCAGGAAGAAAATGCGGTGCAAACAAATATGGAGGCGGCTGAAGAAATTGCGCGCCAGTTAAGGCTGCGCGATATAGGCGGAATTATAGTGGTTGACTTTA
Organism: uncultured Segetibacter sp.; assembly: GCA_964251885.1. Taxonomy (GTDB): domain Bacteria; phylum Bacteroidota; class Bacteroidia; order Chitinophagales; family Chitinophagaceae; genus Segetibacter. The sequence goes on from CAXUMK010000009.1 coordinate 36,811, forward strand.
TTGATATGAAGTTGCCCGACAACCGAAAGAAGCTTCAGGATGGAATGGATGGATTTATGCATTTCGACAGGGCAAAACATGCGGTTCTGCCAATCTCTAAGTTTGGGCTGATGCAAATAACAAGGCAGCGCATGAGACCAGAAGTAAACATCAATACTTCTGAGATTTGCCCTGCATGCAATGGAACTGGTAAGATCACTTCAACGGTTTTGCTGGTGGATGAAATAGAAAAGAAACTTTTATACCTTGTAACACATCAGCATAAAAATCTTACGCTGTTTGTTAATCCGATTGTGTATTCGCATCTTACAAAAGGATGGTTCTTCAACTCTATTAAGTATAAGTGGAATAAAAAGTTCAAGACCAAAATCCATATCGAACCTAATAACAATTACCATCTTATAGAATTTCATTTCTTCGATCAAAACGAAGAGGAAATAAAAATCTGAATATAAATTTTGCAGGTGCATATCCAATTTTTGCAGGTGCATATCCAATTGTAGATTTTTCTTTTTTAGGCCAGCAGAAGGTATTTGTGGAACTCCGGTTGTGTCACTCACTTCTACTTTATCTTTTATGGGAGCTTTTCCCTTGCCCATTTTTGTTTTGCGACAATTTTGTATGCACCCACCTGGTTTTCGTCAGGTTTTTTATGAACAACAAAGGGTATAATTTGTAATCCAATAATTACTCATTTATGTTTGTTCCAACTGTCTTTTTTTATGCCTGATTTTTCAAGACCCCCCATTTTCCTGCTGACTACCCTTTGTATGTTTTTGGTAGTCGTGGGAAGATATTTTTTAATAGCGGGGCTTTTTCAATTCTGGTTTCACGGTTTTAGAAAAGAAAAATGGCAAAAGAGAAGTTTAAGTAAAAAACAGGTTACTAAAAAACAGTTTTACAGCGAGCTGAAATGGTCTGTTATTACTTCGCTCATCTTCGCTTTTACAGGCTCTTTTACAGCTATTCTTTGGCAAAAAGGTGACACACGTTTATACACCAACCTCTGGCAATATGGGTTGTGGTATTTGCCTGTTAGTCTTTTGATTTCGATAGTTATTCATGAAACCTATTACTACTGGCTTCATCGATGGATGCACAGGCCAAAAGTTTTTAAAATACTTCATAAAGTTCATCACGACAGCAGCACTACAAGTGCGTGGACGGCGTTTTCATTTCATCCGCTTGAAGGTTTATTGCAGGCCATTATTTTGCCGCTGACCATTATGGTGCTTCCTATGCATATTTATGTTCTTTTGTTTCAGTTAACGCTAATGACTTTCAGCAGTGTAATAAATCATCTTGAAATTGAAACTTACCCTGCAAATTTTCATCGTCATTTTATAGGAAAGTGGCTTATAGGAGCCACACACCACTCACTTCATCACAAACAGTTCAAATACAACTTCGGATTATACTTCACTTTCTGGGATAAGTGGAAAAAAACCGAAAGCCCTAAATTTTCTATGCTGTTCGAAGAAAAAACGCGCCTGGCAGAAACGGAGTGAAAAGCTATGAAAAACAATCGTCAATATCTTACCTATAGAATTTGAAGGACAAATAGTCTTATTTTAATTCTTATTACAGACAAGATGTCTTCTTATTTTACCTTTCTATCTCTTTTTACCCAATAAAGAGGCATAAAAGTTATTCACAGGCCTAAAAATTATTTTTGAAATGTGAGGCATATTTGTAATTTAGTGGCAGAATTTAATGGGTTAGTAAGTAACGGGGTTAGCATTCTTGCTGACCCTTTTTTATTTATATACTGCACACAGGATAAAATTCTCGCTACGGGACAAATAGTGCATTGCTGAATAATGAACAAAAGTACAAGAGTGCGACGCAACGATGACTCATAGTAGTAATGCAGCCGGCTTCAAAAAAATCACTGCACATTTTATACGCCGTGAAGCCATGTCATTAACTTAAGGTTTTTTTGGTGTGGACCAACATTTGTTCTTTCTTCTGCTCCGGTTGTGTCACTCTCTTGTGCCGCATCTTTTCATAGCAGCTTTTTACACCCTGCATTATCTATACGATATTCTTAAGTTAATTCCATTGCGGCGTGAAGTATCATTACACTCTCTTTATTGTCTCCTTTTTTACAAACCACGTGTTTCAAATTATCTTTACTAAATGAGTAAAGTCAAGACTGCTTACTTCTGCAGTAATTGTGGGTATGAAAGCGCCAAATGGCTTGGCAAATGTCCATCGTGTAATTCGTGGAATACGTTTGCAGAAGAAGTGATTACAAAAGGAGTTGAAAAAAATGACAATAGCTGGAAAGATTACAATACCGGTAAACGAAATTCGAAAACGATATTATTACAGGAAGTAAGCGCAACAGAAGAAGACAGGATATTAACGACAGATGCCGAACTTAACCGTGTACTGGGCGGCGGCATTGTAGCAGGAAGCATTGTATTGGTAGCAGGTGAGCCTGGCATTGGCAAAAGCACTTTGTTCTTACAGGTTGGGTTGCATTTGAAGGGAGTAAGTACACTCTATATAAGCGGTGAGGAAAGTGAGCAGCAAATAAAAATGCGTGCAGACAGACTAAAAGCATCTAACCACGATTTTTATCTTTTAACGGAAACTGCAACCGATGTACTTTTTAAAGAGATAAAGAAACTAAGACCTCAATTGGTAATTGTTGATTCTATACAAACTCTTCACTCCGGTTTTATTGAATCTTCTCCCGGAAGTGTTTCGCAAATACGCGAATGTGCAGCGGAGTTTCAACGGTTTGCAAAGGAAACAAATACACCTGTGTTTTTGATAGGTCACATCACAAAAGACGGAACCATAGCAGGGCCAAAAATACTGGAACACATGGTTGATACCGTGTTGCAGTTTGAAGGTGACCGGCATTATGCTTACAGAATTTTACGCACTATCAAAAACAGGTTTGGCAGTACAGCAGAACTGGGCATTTATGAAATGACCGGAGAAGGCATGCGAAGTGTAAGCAATCCCTCTGAAATTTTAATTACGCAAAAAGAGGAGCAGTTAAGCGGAAGCGCCATAGCAGCAACACTCGAAGGAATGCGTCCTTTGCTGATAGAAGTGCAGGCGCTGGTAACACAAAGCGTTTACGGAACGCCTCAAAGAACAGTAAGCGGTTTTGACCTTAGAAGATTACAACTATTATTGGCAGTTCTTGAAAAAAGAGGCGGCTTTCATTTTGGAGTGAAAGATGTGTTTGTAAATATTGCCGGAGGCTTAAAAGTGGAAGATCCTTCTATTGATCTGTCTGTTATTTGTGCTTTGTTAAGCAGTTTTGAGGATGCGCCTCTGCCTCAAAAAGTTTGTTTTGCAGGAGAAGTTGGCTTGAACGGTGAAATACGTGCAGTGAACAGGATTGAGCAGCGGATAGCCGAAGCTGAAAAGCTGGGATTTGAAAAAATCATCGTATCAAAATACAATAAGAAAGGGTTTGATAAAGAAAAAACAGGTATACAAATAGTTCCTGTTGGGCAGGTGCAGGAGGTATATCAGTTGCTTTTTTGATTGAGAAAAGCTTCAGGCATAAATGCTATAAATCTTTACGGTGAAACAAGAACCTAAAGATGAGATATGGGAGAAAATGAAACAATGATAACAATTGAAACAACAAACAACACTTACTTTCCAAAAAACAGTTTAAGAATAGCAAATAAACCACCAAGAGTGGCTAATATAGAACCTGACCAATAAACAAACATCCATTTTATCGTATCGGCTTTACTTTCTGCTATTTGTTTTTGCAGGTCTCCTTTTATATTCAGCATTTCTTCTTTTAAAGAAAAGATGTCTTCTTTAGTTGCAAGCAATTTTTCTTTAGCTGTAAATATATTTTCAACTAACTGTTCTAACTCACCTACAAACAATTTTGCATCAGCTTCGTTTTTAAAATACTTTACAGTTAATTCAAAAATATTTAAGGTTTGCAAAGAGTCCATACCATTTTTGTTTACACAAATATAAAGAGCAAATTTATGAGTTAATAGTAATAGAGAGCCTTCCCGGATTTTTTAAACTTTTTTTCTTTCACGACTCTTTTCAGGAATGGAAGGAGTGCGATTTTGAGTTATCAAAACAAAATGAGTATACAGATCGTGGTATTCTGTTCATAATGAATGATAAGCTAATAAGGTTTTTTCTTTCTCTTTTCAATCAGTTACTAAGGTAATAAAGTTTTATGCCGGTATGCGTAACTCGTTGCTAATGCTGTTTAGATAAAGTTATACAATCACTTTATGTATATTGCTATGGCTAATAGATTAGTGCTCTTAAAGAAAACTAAAAAAAGCTATACAAGCAAATAGAAGGGGATTGCTTCATGCCTTGCAATGACGGCTTTTTTTTTGCCGAACCAAGTACCTTCAGAGGAAGTGTGCGACGCAACGATGTAAAATAGTAGTAATACAGCCCGGCTCATAAATGTATTTGAACATTTTATACGGCTTTAAGTATAAAATATCCCCTTATATCTTTAAAAAGCTTTTTTAATAAAAAACATTTTGCTTTCATGCCAACCATCCAATCTGCAGCTACCGACCTTATTCATCTCTTCTTTCCGCATGTTTGTGCCGGTTGTGGTTCTGATATCATAAACCTCGATCATCAGCTTTGCCTGCGTTGTATTTCTGAACTTCCGTTCACTAACTTTTTTGAACAGTTTGGTAATCCTGTCGAAAGAAAATTTTATGGAAGAATGGAAGTAAAAAACGCAGGTTCCGGTTATTTTTTTACAAAAGACTCTTTGATAGAATCTTTGGTGTATGAGTTAAAATACAAAGGCAATAAAGCGATCGGTTTTTACATGGGAAAATTATTAGGAAATCTTTTGCAGAACAATACCCGTTTCAATGAGGTTGACATCATGATTCCTCTTCCGCTAAATGCACGGCGGTTTAAGAAAAGAGGATACAACCAGGCAGCTATTTTGTGTGAAGGAATTGCTTCGATATGCAGCAAGCCGATCATGAATGATGCGGTTATAAGAAAAGTGAATACCGAAACGCAAACGCATAAAGGCAGAATTACCCGTTGGGAAAATATGGACGGTGTATTTGCAGTGGCAAAACCCGAAGCTATCCAAAATAAACATATTTTACTTGTAGATGATATAGTTACCACCGGTGCATCTCTCGAAGCCTGCGGAGCAGAAATTTTAAAAGTCCCGGGTACTACGCTTAGCATTGCCACTTTAGCTTATACCATTTAGGCGTTTTTAATCAATGTCATTAACTTAACAAACTTTGAAAAGAGTAAAACATGAAAAAAGTTGAACTTAAAGTACAAGTGAGTGACACAACCAAAGCTCAATAAAGAACTAATGTTTGCCCCAAAAAAGCTTAAGTTAATGACATTGCGTTTTTAATTTACTTTTGAAAGAATGAAACACCTGCTTTATGCCTTTGCATTTCTTTTACTCTTATCAATAGCAGTCTCTTGCAGCAAAACTTCTTTCATCACCAGCCCCGATGCCTCTGTTAGCTTTTCGTCTGATACATTGCATTTTGATACTGTTTTCACCACGACCGGTTCGATCACTCAATCGTTCAAAATCTTTAATCAAAATGATCAGAAACTCAAATTATCCGCTGTAAAACTAATGGGAGGCGCCGCCTCAGCATTTAAGGTAAATGTAGACGGCACTTCCGGTATTAGTTTCTCTGACATCGAGCTTCTGCCTAATGATAGTTTGTATGTTTTTGTTTCGGTTTCTATTAATCCCAATTCGGCTAACCTTCCTTTCATTGTGCAAGACAGTATTCTTGTAAACTTTAATGGCAATAACCGTTTTATCCAGTTGCAGGCTTTCGGACAAAATGCAAACTTTTTACGTAACAGACACATAACAAAGGACAGCGCCTGGAACAATGATTTGCCTTATGTTATTCTCGGTGGCGTAACTGTTGACAGCAACGTTTCTCTCACTATTCAAAAGGGCTGTAAAATTTATTCTCATGCCGATGCACCTTTTATTATAAACGGAAGCTTGAAAATAAAAGGCGAAGCAGCAGATAACGCAAGAGTTACTTTTCAGGGCGACCGGCTCGATCCTGATTATCGCGATCTTCCTGCTGCATGGCCCGGCATTTTTTTCTCATCATCCAGCAACAACAATGTGCTTACTTACGCAATCATCAAAAATGCTTACCAGGGAATAATCACTGAACCGGTAACCAGCCCGGGCATAAAAGTTACCTTAAACCAATGCATCATTGATAATATTTATGATGCGGGAATCATCAGCGTGGCGGCCAGCATCAGCGCTGTCAATTGTTTAATCAGCAATTGCGGAAGCAACATTTCTATTTCCGGCGGCGGATTGTATTCTTTTATACATTGCACGGTTACTACTTATGGAAATGTTTATATCACGCATAAAAACCCGGTACTATCTGTCAGCAACGCTTATCAAAATCAAATAGTGCCTTTAACGGCGAGTTTCATAAACTGTATTTTTTATGGAGAAGGTGGCATTGTTGATAATGAAGTTCTGGTAGATAAAAAAGGTTCACCTTCGCCCGCCAATTATAATGTATCATTTCAAAATGTGCTGTATAAAAATAAAACAGACCAACCCAATGCTACATTCACAAATCCCTTAAAAAATGTACTTCCTCAATTTGACAGCATAGATGCCGGAAGAAAATATTTCGACTTTCACCTCAAACCAACGTCACCTTTGATTGATGCCGGAGTACCAGCAGGTATAACGATTGACCTGGATGGAAAAACCAGAGATGCCAAACCTGACATTGGTTGCTTTGAACATTAACAATATAATCTTAGCTTTATAAAACTTTGCAGCATGTTTGCTGTTCTAACAATAATAAACCTTTAAAATGAAAAATTTTCTCCTTCCCGTAGCCTTACTTATTGCTTGCACATCTGCAACGCCAAAAGATAAAACAATGGAAACTACCGCTTACCCCAAAACAATATATGCATTTAAAGTTCCTTCTATCGAAGGCGGTACGATTGATTTCAGCAAGTACAAGGGGAAAAAAATATTAGTCGTAAACACCGCCAGCAAATGCGGCTTTACTCCACAATACGAAGGCCTCGAAAAATTATATAAAGAGCATAAGGATAAACTGGTCATCGTAGGTTTTCCTGCAAACAACTTCGGCCAGCAAGAGCCCGGAACCAATGAAGAAATTCAGCAGTTTTGCAAGTTAAGATACGGCGTCACTTTTCCTTTGGCAAGCAAGGTTGATGTAGTGGGAGACAACACCCATCCCTTGTTTAAATGGTTAACTAATAAAGATGAAAATGGCGTTTTAGATGCGACTATTAAATGGAACTTTACCAAGTTTCTTTTAGATGAAAATGGAAAATTGCTCGCCTCGTTTGAAAGTAAGGTAACCCCCGAGTCGGAAGAAATTCTAAAGTATCTCAAATAACTTGAAGGCCTCGAAAGAGGCCTTTTTTATTAATAGGAATATTTGCATAAGATTGTAAAAAAACTTTAACCCAGACAAGTAATAAGAATTAATCAGTATTACCAATTTTATCACACGTATTCGTAAGTCATAATGTTAAAGACGGTTATACAGCTCACCACCTAAGAATGTGCGAAAGCACAGTGTTTTTTTTGAGCCCGGCAGAGTAGCTACTATGAATCTTCGTTGCGTCGCACTCTTGTACAATTTCTCCGGTATTCAGCTATGCACATGCATCAGGCGTAAAGTATAGCTATAAAATAATGAACGCATTGAACAATAATCAGGCAATACTGCAATAAAAAAAGAATGATAGCTTTTGTCCAACTCATTGTACACTTTAAAACAACTATTATCTTTTATGGCATGTATTCTACAATATTCCTCAAATAACTTGTATAAACACTTCTTTTAATGCAATTACGGTTTGTGGTCTAAACTTTGAAATAATAAAAGAAAAGTTTGTATATATGAAAAAGACATTAATTGTTGCATTATTTGCAATTGGCAGCTTGTCATTAGCTGCACAGACAACAACAGGAACAGGAACATCACAGGGAAAAACAAAACACAAAGCATCAAGTTCAAGCAGTACAACCGGCACCAGTAGCAGCAGCGACCAAACAGGTACAACCGGAAGCGGAACCAGCGGAACCAATGGCACTATGGATGATCAGACCGGAACCGGCACATCCCGCACTGGCAGTACTCATAAAAGTACTAAAAGCAAGATGAAGCATCCTAAAAAAACAGGTACTTCTACTAATGGTACCGGTACAAGCGGTGATGGTACAGGCACAGGTACACCTACGCCTACACCACAGAAATAAAGTGTTGGTGTTCTATTTAAAAGAAAATAAAGCCATCCTTTTACGGATGGCTTTATTATGTGTTGTACTTTTTACTACGAAGTAAAAAAAGTAACTGCTTTATGTATCCTGCTGTCAATGGATCGTTCTGCAGGCTCATTCTCTTACTTTTTCATTCAGCAAACTGCTTTCTCGTTTTTATACTTCACGCAGGGTATTGTGCATTGTCGAATATTGAACAAAGGGTATAAGAGTGATCCTTTTCTTTCCTTCCACTGGAAGAAAAGAAAACGACAAATCAATGATTGCAACGATGCCTCATAGTAGTAATACAGTTCGGCCAGAAAAACCAGTGCACATTTTATGCAGTTCGATGCATAACCGAAATTTTCCTTCTTATATTCATGGCATCCATTTTCATATTTCATCTGTTTAATCACATTTAAACATTTCCAGCCATACCTTCGCAGCATGTATTCTATGCTACGCAATATCCTTTTCAACTTTGATGCAGAATCGGTTCATCACTTCTCGATGAACACTATAAAAAGCATATCTAATATTACTGCTGTTCAAAAAGTTCTTTCGCAGGAATTTCAATACAAACACCCTTCTTTACAAAAACAGGTATTTGGATTACCGTTTCAAAACCCTGTTGGACTGGGAGCAGGGTTTGACAAAAATGCGCTGTACTTAAAAGAATTGGAGACAATTGGTTTTGGATTTGTTGAAATAGGAACTGTTACTCCGCTGCCACAACCGGGAAACGATAGGCCGCGATTGTTCAGGCTGCCAAAAGATGAAGCCATTATAAACAGGATGGGTTTTAACAACAATGGCGCAAAAGCGGTGGCAGCGCGGTTAAGGGCAACCAAAAGAAACATTATTGTTGGCGGCAATATCGGCAAAAACAAAGCGACACCTAACGACGAGGCCTGGAAGGACTATGAAATATGCATGCAGGAATTATTTGATTGCGTCGACTACTTTGTTGTGAATGTAAGCTCGCCAAACACTCCCGGCTTACGTGAACTGCAGGAAAAATCTTCTCTTAGAAAGATATTGAGCCAATTGCAGAACCTCAACCAGGGAAGAATAAATACGAGACCGCTGCTGCTGAAAATAGCGCCCGATCTTACAGTGGGTCAGTTAGATGATATTATCGAGCTTGCCCAGGAAGTAAAATTAAACGGACTGGTAGCGACTAACACAACCATCAGCAGAGAAAACCTGCTTACAGAAAAAGCTGAAGTGGAAGCAATCGGACCGGGCGGACTCAGCGGCAAGCCGTTAAAAGATAAATCCACACAAATCGTTCAATACATCAGCAAGCACACCAATGGCGCACTGCCGGTAATTGCAAGCGGCGGCATTATTACAGGTGCGGATGCCCGGGATAAATTAAATGCAGGCGCATCACTTCTGCAGGTTTGGACCGGCTTTGTTTATGAAGGCCCTTACATCGTCAGGAATATATGCAGGGAACTTGTTGAAAATATAGAGGCCTGATTATTTAACTTGCACTTCTTTTTTGTACAAACGAAGCAAACAAACTGTTTCTTCTAAAAATTATAATTGATGGATTATTTGTTTTCATGGGATGCATTGATAAGCCTGCTGACACTTACTGTTCTGGAAATTGTTTTAGGTATAGACAATGTCATTTTTGTTTCTATAATAATGGGCCGCATGCCCAAAGAACAGCAATTGAATGCACGTCGTGTATGGATGATTGCCGGTATTACTGTGCGTGTTTTACTGCTAATGGCATTGGGATGGCTCATAAAGCAGAAAGGCACACCTCTATTTACTCTTTGGGGGAAAGGCTTCGACCTGGCAAGTTTGGTAATGCTGGCGGGAGGTTTGTTTTTATTGTATAAGACAGTGATGGAAATACATCATAAGCTCGAAGGCGAAGAGGAGCAATTACACGTGAATACAAAGCCCGCTTCATTTTTAAACGCTATCGGTCAGATAGTGCTTGTTGATATGGTGTTTTCTTTTGACAGCATTATAACCGCGGTCGGTATTGCCAACCACCTCGAAGTAATGATTCTTGCTGTTGTCATTGCTATGTTTATCATGTTTCTTTTCAGCCAAAAAATAGCCGACTTTATCAATAAGCATCCGACATTAAAAATGCTCGCTCTTTCGTTTCTTGTTATGGTAGGCATGGTGCTTATTGTAGAAGGCTGGGCTTCAGAAAAAGCCGAAGAGCTTCACCTGAAAAATTACGTTTATTTTGGAATGGCATTTTCATTTGCGGTCGAGCTGTTAAATATGAAAATGAGAAAAAAAGTGAAACCTGTTCAGTTAAAGACACCTGGCTTAGATGATGCTAAGCCGGGCAGTATTCCAAAAAATAATGAATTGATTGAAAAGATTGTTAAGTAAGTGTTTATGTCACAGGCATTACTTTCAACTGACAGGACTTTTAGAAATGAAATTGATAAGATGTAAGACAAAATACGCAGTCTACCCTACAACATTTCTCCATTAAAAATTATATTATGCAGATTTTCCTTACTTAGTTTTCTGTCATTTAATTCTTCTCATATTAATCATCGCCGTCATTCACGTCCTGATCTTCGCATTACATTAAACAAAGATTAAAATAATCAATCTGTTTTCGTTTTCATTCGTTAATTTTCCTTTCTCTAATGAAATTATTAAGTCCTGCCATATCAAGATTAGCCAGGTTCAGACTTTGGCGAATTGAACATTGGATGAACAATCCCGTGGCTGTTCAATCTGAAGTATTGCAACATCTTATTACCTCTGCTCAGTATACCGAGATCGGCCGCAAATATGGGTTCGGTAAATTATACACCATCAACAACTTTAAAGAAGCAGTTCCCATTCACGAATACGATGATTTAAAACCCTATATCGAGCGTTGCATGCAAGGTGAGCAAAACCTGCTCTGGAACACACCGGTAACATGGTTTGCAAAAAGCAGCGGCACTACAAGCGATAAAAGCAAATTTATTCCTGTTTCTGAAGAAAGCCTTGAGGAAAGCCATTTCCAGGGAGCTAAAGATGTGCTTACTCTGTATTACAATTACAATCCTGAGAGCGACCTGTTAATGGGCAAAGGTCTTGTTATCGGCGGAAGTCACCAGATTAGTAAAATAAATGAAGAAACGCAATATGGTGATCTAAGCGCAGTTCTCATGCAGAATACGCCCTTTTGGGGGCACTGGCTTAGAACACCCGAGTTGTCAATCGCTTTGTTAGATGAATGGGAAACCAAGATCGAAAAGCTTGCCCAAACAACGATTATTGAAAATGTTACCAGCATCAGCGGGGTTCCTACATGGACACTGGTTTTAATAAAAAGAATACTTGAAATAACGGGAAAGCAAAACCTGAAAGAAGTTTGGCCAAATCTTGAATTGTACATTCATGGCGGCGTTTCTTTTACCCCTTACCGCGAACAGTTCGAAAAACTGATAGGCGCTCCCATAAACTACCTTGACTTGTACAATGCAAGTGAAGGATTTTTTGCAGCAGAGGATATTCCCGGCGAAGAAGGAATGCTGCTGTTTTTGCAACATGGCATTTTCTACGAGTTCATGCCGGTTGAAGAATATGGAAAAGACAAGCCGCTTACTGTGCAGCTTGATGAAGTAGAGATTGGAAAAAATTATGCAGTCGTTATCAGTTCAAACGGTGGATTGTGGAGATACCTGATTGGCGATACCGTTCAGTTTACTTCGCTGGCGCCTTTTAAAATTAAAGTTTCAGGGCGGGTAAAGCATTTCATTAATGCATTTGGAGAAGAGGTGATAGTAGATAATTCTGACAGGGCAATTGCGGCTGCAAGCGAAAAAACAGGCGCGATTGTAAAAGATTATACGGCCGCTCCTATTTACTTTAGCGACAAAGGCAATGGCGGGCACGAATGGCTGATTGAGTTTGAAAAAGAACCTTTTGATATAGGATTGTTTACCTACGAGCTCGATACTGCTTTAAAAAACGTTAACAGCGATTACGAAGCCAAGCGGCATAAAGACATTGCTTTAAGAATGCCCGTTGTTCATTCTCTTAAAAAGTGTGTTTTTGAAGAATGGCTTCGCAGCAAAGGTAAGCTCGGCGGCCAGCACAAAGTTCCCCGCCTAAGCAACGACAGAAAATATATTGAAGAAATTCTTGCAATTGCAAATAACAAATGCTCCTAAAATTCCCCGAAGGAGGACTTGAAAAATCTGCGTTAAATTCCCCCGGTCAAAGCAATCTGAATTAGGTTAATGCCTTTTGCTAATTTTGCGGCAAATAAATGATATGCAAGTTAACCTGCAGCAATTTTTAACCGTGAGTTTTACGCTTTTTGCAGTAATAGATGCAATTGGCTCAATTCCGCTTCTAATATCCCTGAATGTTAAAATGGGCGGTATCAATGAGTTTAAAGCAACCATTATCTCAGGAATGTTTATGGTAGGATTTCTATACGTGGGCGAGCCGTTTTTAAAATTATTAGGCGTAACCATTCATTCGTTTGCTATAGGCGGTTCAATCGTCATATTTTTACTGGGTCTCGAAATGGTGCTTGGTCACGAGATATTTAAGAGCGAGAAAGACGCCCGTGCAGGCACCGTTGTACCTATCGCATTCCCGGTGATTGCAGGCGCCGGTACATTAACTACAATCATGTCTCTCAAAGCCAACTTCGAAGAAATAAATATTTTGCTCGGCATTTTAGCAAACCTTGTACTGGTTTACATCGTTTTAAAATCTCTCCGTTTCATTGAGAAAGTATTGGGTGAAGCGGGACTTATAGCCGTAAGAAAATTTTTCGGAGTGATATTACTGGCAATAGCAGTAAAGATATTTGGCGCCAACATCAGCGGGTTTGGCAAGTAACTGTTACTTTTGCAACCCCTTCAGGCTTTGTCGTACAATGGATAGTATAAGAGTTTCCGAAGCTCCAGATACAGGTTCGATTCCTGTCGAGGCTACTTTAAGACTAAATTAAAAATAATTAAAATGAACCAAAA
>CAXUMK010000010.1:0-6133 GCA_964251885.1 uncultured Segetibacter sp.
AAACTTTAAAAACCCAAACCAACGAACAATGGATCAATCATTTCAACCCCAAAGCCAGCTACCACAAACACAACCCAAAAACTGGTGAGTAGAATCTATTCTTGTTACCATATTTTGTTGTCAGCCATTTGGGATAGTTGGAATTATTTTCGCAGTTATGGTAAACAGCAGATTTTCATCAGGAGATTATGAAGGGGCTTTAAAGGCATCGAAAGACGCCGCAATGTGGACTAAAATCGGCTTTTTTACAGGTCTTGCCTTAATCGTTCTTTCGTTTGTTTTTGTTACCTTCTTCGGAGGATGGGCAATCCTTCACCACAGATACAACGGTAACTATTAGTGGAAAGAAGTAAACCATTCAGAAGATTAATTCTTATCAGTACAGCAGTGACCTCATTGGCGCTGCTGTATTTTTTTAAAGATGCACGTACTCCCGGCTTTTTTCCTGCATGTCCGTTTCACGCAATAACCGGTTTGTTTTGTCCTGGTTGCGGCTCTCAGCGGGCTGTCTCCTCTTTGCTGCACGGTGATATCAGGTCGGCTTTACAGTTCAATATATTACTTGTTGTCAGCTTGCCTCTGTTAATATATTCAGCGGTGATAACAGTTGTCAATACCTTTAGAAAAGAACAGATCATCCAGCATATTTTTTATTCTCCTGTTTTTGTCAAATTGTTTTTAGCTGTTGTTCTTGTCTTTTTTGTTGCAAGAAATATTTCCCATTATCCTTTTACTTTGTTAGCGCCTCATTCTTAATTCTGCTTAACCAACTTATCCTTTTCGTGTATTTTCTTCAAACGATGCCATAAAATACTTCAGCACAAGTGTGCGACGCAACCGGAGCTGCGATAAAATACAGCTGATGGCTACCAAAAAAAACTACAAATACTAAAACATGTTAAAGTAGAATTAAACGCACTATACTATTGCTGCAGTTGTAAAAATAGTGTTCAAAGCATTTTGGAGGATAGCCATATCAATGGGCTTTATTAAAAAATCTTTCACAATGCTGTAATTTTTTGACTGCTGCAGGTCTAATTCGCTGGTTGAAGAAGTAAGAATATATACCGGCTGCTGCCGGTTATTCTCCTGCATACGGTTCAAAAATTCCCAGCCGTCGATTACAGGCATGTTCAGATCAAGAAAAATGATATCAGGATTTACCTCATCGATCTCTTCCAAAGCTTTCAGTGGCAAGGTGTAGTCATATATTTCGTGTCCCGAAGAAACTTTCGAAATCATCTTCTTCATAATAAAGTTTGAAATCGCTACATCATCTACGATCATTATTTTTTTCATTCACTAAGCTTTTAATTCTGCAAGGTCTTTTGTAGCGTGGTTAATAACATTTTGAAGCGCTGCATCCAAATCATTTGATGAAGTTTTTAATAACGGCAGCACCTGGGTTACCATTTCTTCCGTTTGATCTTCATCCATCAGGTTTACTAATCCTAAAATACGTGACAGCGGTTCACGTACATTGTGTGCATTCAGCACCGAAATTTCGAGCAATGTTTTATTCTTGATTTCTATCTCTCTTGTACGCTCTTTAATCACTACTTTCTGATCTTCATTTATAATGCTGATGATCCTGTTTTTTTCATCCAGTTCTTTTATCAGGCACAACTCGAGAAGTTTTGTTTCGAGATTATCAGCAACAAGCTTTATAAAGTTGACGTCTTTTTGAGAAAACTTTTTTTTGCTGCCACACAATACAGAAACAATAATCTGTCTTTCCTCATTCATAAAATTCCATCCCCACAATTCCTGTTCTTCATCGTCAACATCTGCAAAACATTCGGAAAGCTTCAGTGCATTTACATCTGTCCATCTTTGAGGAACAGTATTATCGGCGAGTATCTTTTCATATTCCAGGTAGCGCGGCCGTTTGCCAACCTTTATTTCTGTATTACCACGAAAAGAATTTGCGTGAACATACATTCCGCCCCAATTATAGCTGGCGCGGAAAACATGGTAATTGAAAAGATACTTTAGATTGACAGTAAAGCAATCAGCTATTTCATCGAATGTGCGGCACCGGTTAAGGCAGCTTGAAAACTTAGAGAATGCCTCGTAAGTTATTCTGAATATCTGGTTGCTTTCTGTTATCAAAACCTGTATCGGTTAATATTAAAATTCGGTTTCGAGCAATTCGTTGTCAACTTTAATTCCTGAAATGGTAGCAATGGTGTTTAACATGTTTACCAGGTCTGCCTGCGCCATCAACTCCTGTATCTCATCGCCGGTAAAGCCGTCTTCAGCCAATCTTTCAAAATCTTCATCATCGAGCGTGTTTGTATTGATCGCAGCTTTGGTTACGATGTTGATAGCGGTTTTGTAACTGCCGGGCAGCAGGGGAGATTCGAGGTCGTCGGTTACTTTAAAATCTTCGTCCGCAGAAATTAAGCTGCTCATGCTGTCAGCAAAAACACCATGTGCATGTGCGCAATAATCACATCCTCTTTGCTGAGATACGTTGTAAATGATCAGTTGTTTTAAAATGTTTGGCACTTTTCCTTCGAGTAAGGTTTTTTTCAGTTTTATCCAGTTTCCCTCAAGCAAAGTAGCATTGCTGCCCTGGCACTTAAACCAGTTTAAGACGAATGGAAGCTGAAGCGTTTTCATTGTTTCATCATATATCTCCTTTACTTTAGGTGAAGCATTTTCGTAGGAGACAATTTTGAATCTTTCTGTGGCAGTGGTCAATAGCATAAATGGGTTTTAAAAGTTTATTTACTGCTAAACGTTTTATTAATAAAGTTATTATGGATAGCACAACTTTAATTTAAGTCATCAATAAAACAAATAATGATGGTTACTATCAGATAAAGCGAACAGTAAACTGCACGAGGGGTAAAAAGGTGAATAGAATTTTTATGAGCCGGGCAGATTACTACTATTTGGCAATCGTTGCGTCGCACTCGTGTACTTACCGTTCATTATTCCACAAGCCAACGAGTCATTGGTATGTCTGTCGAAGTGGGGTTTATAGCAAAGCATTGTGTGTTAGGATGAAACCTGGCAGAGCGAAAAAGAAACATGAGATGAGTTGTGCCACACCTTCAAGGTGTGGCACAACTGCGAGAAGGCTAACCGCAAAAAAACTCCATCAAAAAAGATGAATAGAATACCGAAGATGAACGGAGCGTCGCAACAAATGCTACATCTTTATTCGCGGCTTGTGACCAAAAAAAACTTCTCTTTAAAATTATAACTGAGAGGTGATGTGATTGTAATCGGAGAGCACGACCTGCAAAAACTGTAAAGGCTCCTGCTGCCTGCTCATGATGTTAAGCGTTTGCTCTATTTTTTGCTGTGCCTGCAGTGCAAGCATGGTATTGCCGGTTTTATACACGGTAAGTATCACTTCTTTTACCAACTGCATGTCGCTGTCTTTTAAATTGATCACTTCGGGGTACGAAACCTGGTAGGCTACATCGACCTGCTGGTACAATGTGCTTTGCAACTGTGTACGGGTTTTTGTTTTTATCAGAACGGTGCCCGCAACCAGGTCGCCGAGGCGTTGTTTTTTGTCTGTCGCTGCAACCATGATCACCGCCAACAGGCTCCATGATATGGTAAAATCGACCAGCCTGAAAAACCACCTGTTTAAGTACTGGCTAAATGAAGGTTGCTCCCCCGATAAGCTGATCACTTTTATTGCCATTACTTTTTTGCCTGCACTCTGACCATTAAAGATCATTTCGCTGGCGATGTCATAAAATAATACCGGTAAAAAAAGAAAGATGACCAGCCAGGCATAGTTGCCGACAAAGCTTTCAAAATTGCTAAAACCAATAATAACGAAAATTAAAATAATATAAGCAATCAGTATTACGTTGTCAATAATGCGGGCAATGATGCGGTCGCCGAGACTGGCAAGTTCGTATTCGACATCTATATTTTGAGAAGTGGTTATGCTGATTGAATTCATACAGGTGATTTATTTGCAAATAAATTTTTAATTCATCACATTAACGACCAATTTTGTCACTTATTTTTACAAAGATTGAAAACAAGAGCAGTTAATGAGAGAAGCGCAGTTTTTAAAACAAAATGCTGATAAATGGAAGGCCTACGAAGAAGAGATAAAGCAGCACGAACATCCTGATAAACTGGCTGACCGTTTTATTGAACTTACAGACGACCTATCGTACAGCAAAACATTTTATCCTAAAAGCAATACTACCAAATATCTCAATGGCCTTGCAAGCCTTTTTCACCTGAAAATATATAAAAACAAAAAAGAGAAATCACAGCGTATCCTCAATTTCTGGCAATTCGAACTGCCCTACCTATTCAGGTTTTATCATCGTCAGTTTTTGTATTCTTTGATCTTCTTTCTTGTATTTTGTTTTATCGGCGCTTTGTCTGCCAAATATGACGAGACATTTATCAGGCTGATATTAGGCGATGGTTATGTCGACATGACCAATGAAAATATAGAGAAAGGCGATCCTTTTGGCGTATACAAAAGCATGGGTGAAGTAACCATGTTTTTCCAGATCGCGTTTAATAATATCAGGGTGGCTTTTTTTACTTATGTCATGGGCGCTTTTTTTAGTGCAGGGGCGGTTTGGCTTATTATGAGCAACGGGTTGATGTTTGGTTCTTTTGAATATTTTTTATTTTCTAAAAATCTTGGTTATAAAAGCATTACTGTCATTTTTGTTCACGGAACGCTGGAGCTGTGGGCATTGGTGGTCGCAGGTGCAGCAGGGTTGATATTGGGAAACAGCATTTTATTTCCCGGTACTTACAGCCGCAGCATTTCTATTTTAAAGGGAGGCCGCGATGGGTTAAAGATCGTGCTGGGTTTAGTACCGGTTTTTTTAACTGCAGCTTTTTTAGAAAGTTTTGTAACCCGTCACGACAAGATGCCTTTGCTTATCAGCTTATCTATTTTAGGAGCAAGCGCTTCATTTATCATCTGGTATTTTATTATCTATCCCATCCGTTTGCACGCAAGAATTGAAAATGCTTTACAACAACCCATAACAAACTCTCAAACACAAAACTTTACCCAATGGCTGAACAAAAAATTGAACTTAGAAAAATCAGGGACTTTAGCGAAAATCTGAATGATACGTTTGTATTTATCAAACAAAACTTCAAGCCTTTACTTATCAGCTTTATTACCATCGCCGGTGTGTTTTTGCTTGCCAATTCTATTGTCAGCGGTATTTATCAAAGCCAGTTTGGGAGTGTTTTTAAAGACCTCTTAGCCGGAAGTACAAGAATTGCACGTTCGCCTTTTGAATTTATAAATGGCACTTATTTTCTCATACCCCTTCTTACCTGGTTTAGCATGACAGCCATGCATGTCGTAATAGCCGGATATATGAAGTTGTATGATGTAAACCAAAAGGGAGCGCCTGCAACACAGGAAGTGTGGGAGGTGTTTAAAAAGTATTATTTCAAAGTGCTTTTTTATACCGTTCCCATTTATTTATTAACGATTATTGGCTTTCTTTTCTGCATTGCTCCCGGTGTTTATTTCTGGGTAGTCTTTACGCCATTCCCGATTATATTGGTTGCAGAAGATGCAACCTTTAGCGGAGCATATAACCGTTGCTTCACTATTATAAAAGAAAACTTCTGGCAGTCATTTGTTATTTATTTTGTGGTGTATATCATTTATGCATTTTCGTCGGGTATCATTTCGGGTATGCTTGCACTGATTACCGGCGTGTTATCTTATTTTACAACAAGAGATATTACTACAACTATAGGCCTCGCCACCTCAGTCTTAAATGTGTTTACGTTTGTTTTTTATATCGTTTTTTATGTCTCTGCCGTACTGCATTATTTTACTCTTACTGAAAAATATGACGGAACAGGAATACTGAAAAGGCTGGATAAATTAGGAGAATCGGGGACAGACTTTAATAATATTCAAGAACAGTATTGATGAAATTTTTCTTTCTATTTTTCCTTTTATTTTTTTCTTATCATTTTCTGTATGCACAAAAGCATGTGAAATTTGATTCCTCGAAGATAGAAGTTCGTTCATTTAATAGTCAATCATTAGAACGATTAAGACAGGACAAAGATTTTCAGTACGACAGGTACAGGGAACCGCAAAAGAGTTTATGGGAAAGATTTTGGAGCTGGGTGTGGTATACAATTGACC